>CALELJ010000224.1 GCA_937902445.1 uncultured Treponema sp.
GAAGAGATATATAAACGAAGAACTCAACAAATGTTTCAACCAGATCATTGAGGATATGGAAGAGGATGCAAAAAACTGAAGTAATAAAAAATTAGCAGATGAAAACAGCACTAAACTATGATAAGATGTACATAGTAAAGCTTGCACTCAAATGCTCGTTTTGCCGTATTCCGCAGCCTGACCTGCAAGTTCGATTGCGGAATACACCCAGATTCAGTTCTTTTGGCAAAATTCCGAAGCCCCACTGCTCATAGCAAGTGAGGCTTTTGTTGTTTTTGCTCATTTTACTTTAGTCATAAAGTAATAATTTGTCAAATCTTAAGACTAAAGTTTTGATAATTTTATGAATTATTTTCAGAAAAAATTACATCAAATAATGCAAACAAGAAGGCTAAGCCAAGCAGATATAGCAGAAATGGCGAATGTTTCGCAAACTACTATTTCCAAATGGCTTACAAAAAATTCAACGCCCAAAATATCTAGTGTAGAACCTCTAGCTAAGTCATTAGGTTTGTCTGTTGGCGATTTAATTGGGGACTATGGAAATATACAACTTTCAGACGAAGATAAATGCTGGTTAGCCCTTTCCACACAAGATAAAAAAATGTTGTTAGACTTTTTAAAGCTCATTAACAAAAATAGGTAGTATTTCTTTTTATCTGACAACAAAATAGTAGCAGCAAATTTTATCACATTTAGTATTTTATTCCGTTTTGCACTAATTATCTGTAATTAATATATTTTGATCTACAAAACCGTTATTAAAACTTTTTGACATAAAAAAAGAACTTTATCCTTTCAGATGGCATGGCTATTCTGATGCTATTCAAAAAGCACTGATTATTCCCCAGAATATGCCTCATATTCTGACGTATGCATTGAAGCGTAAGCAGAATATTTTTAGGGAAGACGCTTCTTCTGACCCTGAATTAGTAAAGCTTATTGATAATAAGCCTGATTTGAAGACACTTATAGCTATTCCTCTCTTTACCAGAGATAAGCTTTATGGCGTTATTCACATTGAAAACTTTGAAGATGGTCATACTAAGGTTGATGATAATGAAGCCAAGTTCCTTGTTGCTTTGCCGTCGTTCATTGGTAGTGCTATTACAAATGCAGACATATTCATGCAGACAAGAGACCAGTTGCAGTCTGCAAAGTTAATCAGCGAAAAGGAAATCGCCGAAAAACGAAAACTGCACGATATGTTTTCCAGATACACATCTGCTGAACTTATCGAAAATCTCATGAATCACCCGGAAAAGATTGACCTTGGTGGTGTAACCAAAAATGCTACTATTCTTTTCTCTGATATTGCCGGATTCACTCATTTCAGTTCCCAGCTTACACCGAAGGAAGTTGTTGTGGCCATGAATGATTACCTTTCCAGAATGACTGAGGTTGTTCTTGACCATCAGGGGGAAATCGACAAATTCATTGGTGACGCAGTTATGGCTCGTTTTGGTGTTTTGAGTGATTTGCCGTATCCGTCTAAGAATGCTGTGGAAGCAGCTAGACATATGTTAGTTGAGCTGAAGAAGCTTCAGGCAGAATGGGCGCAGCGCGGCAAGGAATGCTTCAATATAAGAATTGGTATTGCTACTGGCCCGGTTTTGGCTGGTAATATCGGTTCTACTCGCCGTCAGGAATTCACTGTTATGGGCACCACGGTTAACCTGGCTTCCCGTTTGGAATCCTATAACAAGACTCTTAAAACGACAGTGGCTATTGATGAGGAAACCTTTAAATATTGCGGCAATAACCTTGATTTTGTAAAGCATGAAAGCCAGCAGATCAGAGGTCTTGATACGCCGGTAAATATTTATACATTAGGATGAAAAAAAGCCCCAGACATTAAGTCCGGGGCTTTTTGCTATACCTTAGATTCCTGAAGTAGTTAAGAAAATTATCAGGTTTCCTTCCTTTTGAGCTTTAAGCATTGCCATATGAGATGGCTTGGTTTTCTTCTTTTCCTTTAAAATGCTTATCATGAAAGGATTTCCACTGACTTCTGGGTTTATGTGTTTTACTACGTAATTTTTGGAAATTACAGGTGCTTTGACCGACCAGAATTCAGCTTCTGTGTTGCCAAGGTTGTTTATTGCTGCAACCTTGTAATCATTGGAAGCAAGCTTATCAAGAACAGGACCAAGGGCTCTTACTGTTGACGGATAAATATCATGCATAAGTATTGCGCCGCCACGGAAGTTGCCTTTGCTGATAGCGAGCTGTCTATCAACTTCGCTTAAGATTGATTTTTCATTTTTGCTTTTCCAGTCTCTGGTGTCTACTGTCCAAAGCACTGTATGCATACCAGCTTCATTGACTGTTGCAATAACCTTTTTATTGCAGGCGCCATAGGGTGGGCGTAAGAAAGTTGGCTTTTCCCCGGTAATCTTTTCAATAAGATTAGAGGATTTCATTATTTCCTTTTTGATTTCAGCTGGTGACATTGCTGCTAGGTTTTTGTGACCGTAGGTATGATTCCCTACTATATGACCTTCGTCATGAATGCGCTTAACCAGTTCAGGATACTTATTAGCCTGAAGCCCAAGAACAAAGAAAATTGCTTTAAGATTGCGTTTTTTCAGAATATCCAGAATATATGGCGTAGTTGCTGGATGTGGACCGTCATCAAATGTTAATACAACCTTGCGCGTATCCTGTAGAAGCTCTTTTAATCTCGTTCTACCGAAATTTGTGTCGACACAAAGCTGTTCACTGCCCGCAAGATTTTCCTCCTGCTCTGCAGTTGCTAGTGATTCACTCTTATCGACAGCGCTTTTTGTTTCAACAGGTGAAACAGAAGCAAAGGACGTTGCTGCTGGCAATATTGTTGGTATTGTCAAAGCCGCACAAAGTGTAAGGATAGCTTTTAAATTATTATAAATTTTAGGCATAGCACCTCATATATCGGCAAAAATACAGATTTATTGACTATAAAAATCCTTAACTCCCGACCTCTACCCTCCAACCTCGATGGTCGATATTCGGCCGGCACTACTATAAACTTGCATAGAATGCCTATTCAGTGTAAAATACTATGTACGCAAAATTGGAAAATTAATAATTCGGGGGCACCCCTATGGCTCTGATACTAGTCAGAGAAATTGTTCAAGACCAGAATCTTATTGTGGTTGCTGGTAAAGAAGGTTTAGACAGAAAGATTATATCTTCAGAAGTTCATCGCCCTGGCCTGGAACTGGCCGGATTTTTTGAACATTTTGGTTACGAACGCATAATCGTTCTTGGCCGCACAGAATTGGCATACTTAGGCGAACAACCTGCTGAAACCAGAAAGGTTCGTTTGCGCCAGTTATTGTTCTTTAATATTCCTTGTATCATTATTACCGATGATTTGCTGGTTCCAGAAGAATTACTCGAACTATGTAACCAGAAAAATATCCCTCTTCTTCGCACTCCAGCAAGAACAGGCGAATTTATTTATGAACTTTCACGTTATCTTCACAACCGTTTTGCTCCACGCAAGAGCGTTCACGGGGTTTTTGTTGAAGTATACGGTGTTGGAATTCTTCTTACGGGAGAGAGCGGTGTAGGTAAAAGCGAGACGGCCCTTGAGCTCATTGAACGTGGACACCGTCTTGTAGCCGATGATATTGTCGACATCAGATGTGTCAACGGAAATTCAATTCTTGGCCAGGGTGCAAACAAACTCATCAGCCACCATATGGAAATCCGCGGTCTCGGTATCATCAATATTGCACAGCTTTATGGTGTTGGTGCCATCCGTGAGCAGAAGGAAGTTCAGATCGTCATAAAACTTGAAACCTGGGATCAGACGAAGGTCTATGACAGAATCGGAACTGAGACACATTTTATGGACATGCTTGGAGTAAAGATTCCGCTTATCGAAATTCCGGTAAAGCCGGGTCGAAACCTTCCAATCATCATTGAGGCCGCCGCCATGAACGAACGTCTCAAGACCATGGGTTATTATTCCGCAAGAGAATTCAACCAGAACATTTTGCGCTGGATTGAATCCGGAGAAGCCCAGAAAGCCTATTATGGAAGTGACGACTTGTATTGAGTCTCAAATGTGGATGCTTCGGGGATTTAGGTTTTCCGGGGCTTTCGTATAAAATAGAATTTGTAAACAAACACATTAAGGAAGGACACTGTGATTGAAAAAATTTTGACTGTTAGAAACCGCGCGGGAATCCATGCAAGACCTGCCGCACTCATTGCACAGACTGCAAATAAATTTGCATCTGAAGTTATCCTCGAAAAAGATACAGCTTCTGTAAATGCAAAGTCCATTATGGGTGTTATCACAATGGCTGCAGGCTATAACACAACAATTACACTCAAGGCGGAAGGTGCAGACGAAAAGGAAGCTGCTGAAGCAATTTTCTCTCTCTTTGAATCGAAATTTGAGGAGGAATAAATGAAGACTCTTACAGAGCGCCAGAAGGAAGTTCTTGAATTTATCGCAAGATTTTCCGAAGAAAATGGCTATCCTCCAACTGTCCGTGAAATCGGTGAAAATTTTGGAATTTCTCTCCGTGCCGTACAGGACCATATCGCCGCATGTCAGAAGAAAGGATATCTTTCCCAGTGTCAGAAAAGATCCCGCTCTTTCCGTGTAATCAGGGGAGACAGCATTTCAGAGACCAGGGCATTTGTAACAAAAGTTCCAAAGCTTGGTACGATTGCCGCCGGTAAGCCTTTGCTTTCAGAAGAAAACCTTGATGGATATGTTACCATCGCGGAACCTTTCGTAAAGCCTGGGAAAACTTATTTTGCCCTTAATGTGCGTGGTGCAAGCATGATGAATGCCGGCATCCTTGAAGGTGATCTTGCAATCATTGAGCAGACGGACATGGCCGCCGAAGGCCAGATTGTTGTTGCCGTTGTTGACAATGCAATCACTCTTAAAAGATTCTACAGGGAACAGGACAGAATCCGTCTTCAGCCGGAAAATCCTGACTTTCAGCCAATCTATGCCACGGATGTAAAAATTGCCGGCATCATGGTAGGACTTGTAAGAACTTACTGATCATGGCTTCAAAGGAATTCTACATTTTCACTGGCCCTGAGGCTGGTGAAAAAAATGATGCTATAGCAAATATCCGCGAGCAGGCAAAGAAAAAAAACGGTGACATTGCAGAATACCGCTATTATGCCTCGGATATCCGTGTAGCGGATCTTGTTGCCCAGTTGCAGAATGCAAGTCTTTTTGAGCCTGCGCTTTTCATTACGGTCCGCAGTGCAGAAACAATCAAAGCAAAGGGTGATATTGAACTTATCGTAGACTGGGCAAAATCATCATCTGAAAGTTCCAATACCCTTATACTTATTTCAGAAGAAAACGGCATCGACAAAAAGCTTGAATCGGCCTGCGCCGGTGACCACAAGAAAGTTTTCTGGGAAATGTTTGAGAACAGAAAGTCCCAGTGGATCGAATCCTTCTTCCGTAAAAATGGTTTTTCCGTAACATCAGATGCAGTTGAACAGATACTGGAGATGATCGAAAACAATACGGATGCCCTCAAGTCGGAATGCTCCAGGTTTTTCTATTGCTTCGAAAAAGGCCACACTGTTACTTCCGGTGACGTGGACAAAATCCTTTCCCACAACAGGGAAGAAAATGCCTTTACTCTTTTTGACGCCATGTCGGACAATTCAAAAAATCCTTCACAGCGCTTTGAGTCTTCCGTAGAAATTCTTGAAAAAATCAAGGCCGCATCAAAATCAGGTTATCTTATTTCATTAATCGCGGGACTTACATACTGCTTCCGTCAGCTCCGTGCGTGGCATACGCTTCATTCCGGCGCCATGAATCCGACGGATGTTCAGCTAAAGACTGCCGGTTTCAGCGGAAAGAAAAAACAGGAACAGTATGCAAGGGCATCTAAGGTCTGGAATCCCGGAGCAACATCTTCCATTCTGGCTCTTCTTTCAGCCACTGATGTTTCCATCAGGGAGACCCCTGCCATGGACGAAACAACAATGTCCCTGTGCATTTATTCCATTGTAGTTAAAAATGGACTGTTCCCTGCAAGTTACGAAGCTGATCAATAAAACAAAATAAACCGGGGCAGACTAATCCTGCCCGGAGCATTTTCAATCTCATCTGTTTATGAACCAGAGTCCGGCAAGACAGATTGCGACTCCCAAAATCTTATTCCATCCGATTACCTCATGGTACATGAAGAAACCAAGCAGAAGCAGTCCTATGGCAAGAAATGCGTTTGTTACTGTTGCAAGGATGCTTACTTTCCAGCCTGCCTTGTAGGCGTAGATAAATCCTACCTCAAGACCTGTAATTACTATTCCAAGAATGACCGTCGCCCAGTTTGAAAATTTGAATTCATTAAATATGTTTCCTCCCTTGTTTGTGATGAAAAACATAAGGGCTGAAAATACGGTGGACACGGCATAGGTGACAGTCATGGAAGCATAGGTGTTCATTTGCTGAGGAATGCCTTTTGCACAGATTTGATAAAGAATGTTTGAAAAAACAATGATTGCCAGCGGCCATATATAATTAAACATAGGCTGATTATATTTAATTTGCGGATGGTGAACAACATAAAAAAAAGACTGCCCGAAAAGGCAGCCTTCTTTTTTAGCAATAAGCTTTATGCAGTCATTACTTTGAGTAGAATTCAACGATAAGCTGTTCGTTGATTTCTACTGGGCATTCTGCGCGCTTTGGCATCATTGTAAGCTTACCAGAGAAAGATTCCTCTGTAACTTCAATGTAGTCCAATGGACGGCGGTTTCCGTTAAGGAAAGATGCCTTGATCTGTTCGTTCTTCTGTGACTTTTCACGGAGAGAAACAACCTGACCAACCTTTACCTGGAGTGAAGGAATGTTTACCTTCTTTCCATCAACGCGAATGTGACCGTGTGAAACAAGCTGGCGTGCCATGCGGATTGAGTTTGCGAATCCGATGCGGTATACCAGGTTGTCGAGACGTGTTTCCAATCCTACGATGAGGTTTTCACCTGTCTTGCCTTCCTTGCGGGAAGCAATGTCGTAGTAGCGGCGAAGCTGGCGTTCCATGATACCATAGTAAGCCTTTACCTTCTGCTTTTCACAAAGCTGCTTTCCGTATTCAGAAGTTTTCTTTGTCTTCTTGAAAGCTGGATCGTTAGCTCTGTTCATTGCCTTTGGATGTCCACATACGTTAACACCAAGTCTTCTGCATTCCTTGAAACGTGGGTTTCTTCTTGTTGCCATAATATTAACTCCTGTTCACCATGGTGATTTTCTCACCAAATTATTTTGCCGCGGTGAGGGATATAATAGTTGTTTAATTTTATAGAAATTTGCCTTCGAATTCAATACAATTCAGCCCATGAACAGAAAAATGTTTGCTCAGGCCGTCAAGTTAACGATGCCTGTTTTTTTTGGATACATATCGATTGGAATTCCTTTTGGCCTTCTCATTGTCAACGCAGGCTATCCCTGGTGGATTTCTCCGCTGATGGGAGTCGCCATGTTCACCGGGGCAGGACAGTTTTTTGCCGTCGCTCTTTTTTCCACCGGTGCGGTGCTGTCGGTGATCGTGCTTGCGGAATTTCTTTTGAGCATCCGTCATATTTTCTACGGACTTTCCCTGATCGACAGGTACAAGAGTCTGTCCCGCTATAAGCCATACCTCATGTATTCTGTGACCGACGAAACATTTGCCCTTGTCTCCACTGTTGAAGTTCCGGCAGAATTTGACAGGGGAAAATTCTATACGCTCATTTCGCTGCTTGACCAGTGCTATTGGGTGACCGGCAGTCTTATCGGTGCCGGTGCCTACAAGGTGCTTGAGGCTTACGATTTCACAAAATATCTTGCCGGTGTGGATTATGCACTTACCGCATTGTTTGTCGTTCTTGCCGTTGAGCAGGTGCTTTCACGCAAAGACATTCTTGGTGCTGCCGTTGGTGCCGTTGTCTGTGGTTTTACTGTGTTCCTCTTCAAGGCAGGTCGTTTTGATTCTTCAGGTATCATCTGGGTTTCAATCTGTTTTGGTCTTGTTGAACTTTTCATGCTCCGTGGAAAATCATATTACCGCAACAGCCGTACCCAGAGCGGTGAAGTTGTTCCGTCTGTGGGAAAAGATGAAAATTCCAAAGGCGGAACTATTGCCGCTGTTTTGCTTATGGCAGTTTTTGTAGTGGTCTTCATGCTCTTCAGCAGGCCTCACAATCTTCTTTCAGCCGGAACTGAAAAACTCTCCCTTGATTCCGCATTGATTGCCGTGTTTGCTTCCGGGGCTGTGGTTCTTGCCACAAGGATTCTTCCATTTGTGATTTTTGCAAAAAAGGAACTTCCGCTTTTCATACGCTTCATTGAAAAATATGCGCCGCCTTTGATCATGGCTGTTCTCCTTGTCTACTGTTTCAAGGATGTGGACTACTCAAGATGCGCAGCAGTGGTTCCGTATTTCTCATGTGTGGTTGTAGCCGCCGCAGTACACGTGTCTTTCAGGAACAGCATGGCAAGTATTCTGGGAAGCACCGTGCTCTTCATGCTTCTATCCAGACTCTGGTCATAGCTGCAGGCAATAGTCAAATTTATTGAATATTTTCAGTGATTTTCCTATAATATGCAATTATGACCGCTAACGAATTACGTTCAAAGTACATTGAATTTTTTAAATCAAAGAATCATGCAGAGATTTCAGGACAGTCTCTTATTCCTGAAAATGACCCATCAGTTTTGTTCACAACAGCCGGAATGCATCCGCTTGTTCCTTATCTGCTCGGTGAAAAGCACCCTGCGGGAACACGCCTTACAGACTATCAGAAGTGCGTTCGTACAGGCGATATCGACGAAGTAGGTGACCCAAGCCATCTTACATGTTTTGAAATGCTTGGCAACTGGTCTCTCGGTGATTATTTCAAGAAAGAATCCATCGCATTCTCATATGAATTCCTTACAAGCAAAGACTGGCTTGCACTGGATCCAAAAAAGATTTCCGTAACTGTTTTTGCAGGCGACGAAAATGCACCTCGTGATGAGGAAGCTGCCGGTTACTGGAAAGAAGTCGGAATGCCTGAAGACAAGATCGCATATCTTCCGGCAAGCGACAACTGGTGGGCAGCAGGTCCAACAGGTCCTTGTGGTCCTGATACAGAAATTTTCTACTGGGTTGGAGAAGGCCTTCCACCACAGGGTTCAAACAAGGGAACAGACAGCGCCAACTGGATGGAAATCTGGAACAACGTTTTCATGCAATTTGAACGCAAGGACGAAAAGACTCTCGTTCCTCTTCCAAAGCAGAACGTAGATACAGGTATGGGACTTGAACGCACAAACTGTATCCTCCAGGGCAAGACTTCCGTTTACCTTACAGAAGTTTTCCAGCCTATCATTGCTGTTGTTGAAAAACTTGCAAATTACAAATACGGAACAGACGAGACAAAGGACCGCAGTGTACGCATCATCGCAGACCACTCACGTTCTTCCGTATTCATCCTTGGTGACCAGAAGGGTGTTGCTCCTTCAAACATCGGTGCAGGCTATGTTCTCCGCCGTCTTATCCGCCGTGCAGTCCGCGAAGGAATGAAACTTGGAATCGACCAGGCATTCCTTGCTGAAACCGCAGATGCAGTAATCGCAAACTTCAAGTGCGCATATCCAGAACTTGAACAGAACGCACAGAAGGTTAAGAGCGAACTTACACAGGAAGAAGCAAAATTCCGCGATGCCCTCAAGAACGGTGAAAAGGAATTCCAGAAGATGCTTCCTAACCTCATGAAAAATCCAAAGAAGGAAGTAAGCGGTAAGGTTGCATTCCGTCTTTTCGATACATTCGGATTCCCTCTTGAACTTACAATGGAACTTGCAGCAGAAAACGGATTCACTGTTGATGTTGAAGGTTTCAAGGAAGCAGAACGCAAGCACAAGGAAGCTTCAAAGTCCCTTGATGCAGGAGCTGCAAAGGGAGGACTGGCAGAGCAGTCTGACGTTACGACAAAGTACCATACTGCAACTCACCTCCTTCAGCAGGCACTCATCAATGTTCTTGGCGAGCAGGTTGCACAGAAGGGTTCAAACATCAACAACGAACGCATGCGCTTTGACTTTACTTTCGAACGTCCAATGACAAAGGAAGAAATAAGAGAGATTTCAATATCAAAAATGGAACTTACAAAAGAAATAGAGACTCAACTATAGATGGTTTACATAATGAAGAAAAATTACTATCAAATTGCTATAAGAATTCTTTAGAGTTAGCTGAAAAATATAGATTAGAGAATAGTTTAGAATCAGTAACTATAGCATTTCCAGCAATAAGCACAGGTGTATATGGCTATC
>CALELJ010000225.1 GCA_937902445.1 uncultured Treponema sp.
CATGGAGAACTGTAAAATAGAAAAGCCAGACAATGGGGATGCATATCAGCTTATGATATGCATCCTCTATTATTTTTTCTAAATTTCCAGTAAGTGCTAGAATCGGATTAATTTCCTGCACATGGGCAATCATTTTGGGAATTGTACTAGGCTGTGTTGCAGCAACTAAACGTGGCAAATTCCTTGATCATTTTATTTCAGTTTTTGCAACATTAGGAATAGCAGTGCCTAGCTTTGTAATCTGTACAATGCTGCTGTATTTCATGGGTGCAAAATGGAAGCTTCTTCCAACTCACGGAATAGCGTCCTGGAAAAATTATATTATGCCAGTCATTGCCCTAAGCTTTTATCCAACTGCATACATCATGCGCATTATGAGAAGCTCCATGCTTGACGTTATGGGACAGGATTACATGCGCACAGCCCGTGCAAAAGGCGTAAAACCTATATTCATTCTTTTCAAACATGCCTTAAGAAATGCAATTCTTCCTGTCATTACTTATGCAGGACCTATGGTTGCCTACACACTGGTTGGTTCTTTCGTAGTAGAAAAAATCTTTACAATTCCAGGACTTGGTGGAGAATTCATCAGTTCAATAATGAACCGAGACTATACAGTAATTATGGGAACGACAATCTTCCTTGCCACACTTATGATTGTAATCAACGTAATTGTTGATATTGTCTACAAACTGGTAGATCCTCGTATTACACTTAAATAGGGAGCGTTATTTTGGAAAATACAGAATTAAATGAAGAAAATATTTATACTGCTTCCGACTTTGAAAAAGCAGATGAAACTGAAAAGCAAAACCGCGTTATCATGCGCGAAAGTGTTGGTTTCTGGCAGGACGGTTTCCGCCGCTTCAAAAAAAATAAAGTTGCCGTCACCAGCTTCTTTGTCGTTGTTTTTATTATTTTGATTTCTTTCTTTGTACCATTGTTTTATCCTTATGATTATCATACTCAGTACAAAGGCTCAGAAAACCTAAAACCTCTCACATACTCAAAAGTAGAACAGGAAAAAATGTCTCAGGGAGAAAAAGTTTTTCCACATCTACTTGGAACAGATAAACTTGGACGCGACTACGCAATCCGCATTATGATGGGAAGCCGCATTTCCCTTATTGTAGGACTTGTAGCAACTTTAATCATTCTTATAATCGGAACATTGCTCGGTTCAATCTCTGCTTTCTTTGGCGGATGGGTTGACCTCGTAATCATGAGAATCGTAGATATTATCTATTCTGTCCCGGACGTTCTCTTGATTGTTCTCTTAAGCTTTGGTCTTAAGGAACCTCTAAGAAACCTTTCTACCGTAGCAGGCTTCCACTGGATGGAAAAAGTCGGACCTAACCTTATTTCTATTTTTATCGTATTTGCACTTTTGTACTGGGGCGGAATGGCTCGCATGGTACGCTCACAGATTCTGCTTTTGAAAAACTCAGAATACATTACAGCAAGCCGTGCCCTTGGTCAGACCAGCAAGAAATTGATTACAAAGCATCTGCTTCCAAACTGTATCGGAACACTAATCGTTACAACAACACTCCAGATTCCTTCAAGTATTTTTACAGAAAGCTTCCTAAGCTTTTTAGGACTCGGTGTTGCAGTTCCAATGCCTTCATTAGGATCCCTGGCTTCCGAGGCAATCAACGGAATGATTTCATATCCTTATCGCCTGTTTGCACCTGCAATTCTTATCAGTCTGATCATCTTAAGCTTCAACCTTTTAGGTGACGGTCTTCGCGATGCCTTTGACCCTAGATTGAAAAAATAAAAGTGGAGAATAAGATGGAAGATAAAAAACTTGTTGAAATAGAACACGAAAAACTTTCCTTTTTTACACCGGCAGGAGAAGTAAAGGCCCTGAACGATGTAAGTTTTTCACTTAAAGAAGGGGAAGTCCTTGGCATTGTAGGAGAATCAGGCTCCGGCAAATCTGTTACAGCCTATAGCATTATGGGATTGACAGCAGATCCTGGAAAACTTATAGGCGGAACAATCAAGTTTAACGGCCATGACATTCACCTTATGAAAGAAAAGGAAATGGCAAAAATCCGTGGAAACGAAGTTGCCTTGATTTTTCAGGATCCTATGACAAGCCTGAATCCTGTTTACACAATACAAAATCAAATCTGCGAAGTAATCAAACTTCATACAAGCCTAGATAAAAAACAGGCAGAAGCCAGAGCAGAAGAACTGCTTACCCTTGTTGGAATTACAGATGTAAAAAAACGCCTCAAGCAGTATCCCCATGAACTTTCTGGTGGTATGAGGCAGAGAATCATGATAGCCATGGCGCTGGCATGCGAACCAAAGCTTCTTATCGCCGACGAACCAACAACTGCACTGGACGTAACAATTCAGGCTCAGATTCTTGATCTGATGATTGAACTCAAGAAAAAGCTTGGAATGGCAATTATCATGATTACCCACGACCTTGGAATTGTCGCTTCAATGTGTGACCATATTGCAGTTATGTATGCAGGTTCAATTATCGAATACGGAACAACTGATGATATTTTCTACAATCCAAAGCATGAATATACAAAGGGACTTTTAAAAAGCATTCCAAAAATTGTAGATGAAAAAGAAAAGGAAGAACGCCTTGTTCCAATCGAAGGCAATCCTGTAGACCTCTTGAATATGCCAGAAGGCTGCCCTTTTGCACCACGTTGTGAAAACTGTATGAAAATCTGCCTGAAGAAAAATCCTCCGGTAAGACATTTTGGTGAACATTATGCCAGTTGCTTTATGAATGAAAAAGAAATTTTTGAAGCCGCTTCAACATCAAAAGGAGGAAACTAATGTCTGAAAAACTTTTGGAAATAGAACATTTAAAACAATATTTTCCTGTAGGCGGATTCGGAAAAAACAAAAAATACGTAAAGGCTGTTGATGATGTATCTTTTTATATCAAAAAAGGAGAAACTCTAGGTCTGGTTGGAGAGTCTGGCTGTGGCAAGACAACAACAGGTCGTTCACTCCTCCGCCTTATAGAACCTACTGACGGAAAAATTATTTTTGAAGGCGAAACACTTTTTGACAAGCAGAATAATGTAAAAGTGGACATGCTTCCCTATCGCAGAAAAATGCAGATTGTTTTTCAGGATCCTTATGCATCACTGGATCCACGCATGACTGTCGGTGAAATAATTGGTGAAGCCATAGACATTCATAACCTTGCAAAGAACAAGGAAGACCGTCACAACCAGATTATAGAACTTTTAAGAACTGTAGGATTAAACTCAGAACACGCAAACCGTTTTCCGCATGAATTTTCCGGAGGACAGCGCCAGCGCGTAGGAATAGCAAGAGCTCTTGCAGTAAATCCAAAATTCATTGTATGTGATGAACCTGTTTCGGCACTGGATGTCTCCATTCAGGCACAGGTCGTAAACATGTTCCAAGATTTGCAAAAAGAACGTGGATTGACTTATCTTTTTATTGCACATGACCTCTCAGTTGTAAAGCACATTTCTGACAGAATCGGAGTCATGTATCTTGGAAACCTTGTAGAAATAGGAACTGCAAACGAAATTATATTCCACAATGCACATCCTTACACAAAGAGCCTCATTTCTGCAATTCCAGTTGCTGATCCAATAACAGCTCGAAAATCCCAGAGAATAATTCTTCAGGGAGATGTACCAAGTCCGCTGAACCCACCAAGCGGATGCCCTTTCAGAACACGCTGTCCAAGGGCAACTGAAAAATGTGCAGTTGAAAAACCTGTTCTTCGTGAAGTAAGTCCCGGCCACATGGCAGCTTGCCACGAGATTTAATTAGCTTTAGATATCATATTTGGAGGAAAATATGAAAAAAATAGTAGCAGCAGTTGCAGCTTTGTCTGCACTGATTCTTTTTGCTGGATGTTCAGGAAAAAAGCAGTCTGTCGTAACTGAAAAAAATCTTTCAGTTGAAATCGGACCAAATCCTGAAACTATTGACCCTGCCCTTAACAGTGCAGTAGACGGTGGAAACATGCTTCTCCACAACTTTGAATGTCTGCTTATAGTAGACAAAGATGGAAAGACTCAGCCTGGTCAGGCAGAGAGCTATGAACTTTCTGCAGACGGTTCTGTATGGACTTTCCACTTGCGTTCAAATCTTAAATGGTCAGACGGAACAACACTTGATGCAAACGACTTCGTTTACTCATGGAAGCGTGTTTGCGATCCTGCAGTTGCAGCACCTTATGCAGAAACTGTTCTTGGCATGGTAAAAGGTTATGACGAAGCAGTTGCAGGCAATATAGACGCTCTTGCTGTTTCTGCACCAGATGCAAATACATTTGTTGTAGAACTTGCAAAACCATGTCCTTACTTTGCTTCATTGGCAGCATTTGCTACATTAAGCCCTGTTCAGAAAGCAACAATCGAAAAGAATGGTGATTCATGGGCTACAAAAGCTGACACTTATGTTTCAAACGGACCTTTCTATGTAACAGACTGGGTTCCAAACTCTCACATCAAAATGTCAAAGAACCCATACTACTGGAACAAAGACGCAATCAAATTGGATTCTCTTACTTTTGTTCTTATGGAAGATGCAAACGCTGCTTACAGTGCTTTCTCTAACGGTGATGTTCTTCTTATTAAAGACGTTCCAACAGAAGAGATTCCTGCACTCCGCGGAACATCAGAATTCAACATTGATACAATCCTTGGTACATACTACCTTTCTTTGAACACTCAGCTTGACGTTTTCAAGAACGCAAAAGTTCGCGAAGCTTTGAGTGTTGCAATCGACAGAAAATATGTTGCTGATACTCTCATGCAGGGTTCCTATACTCCAGCAGTAAACTTCATCGGCGAAGGCTGGGTTGATGCTGACGGAACTTCATTCAAGGCAAACGCAAACGGCGGCAAGCCATATCTTTCTGAATCAGCTGACATTGCAAAGGCAAAGGCTCTTCTTGCAGAAGCAGGATATCCAGAAGGAAAAGGTCTCCCAACAATTTCTTACTCAACAAACGATGCAATGTACCACAAGGTTGTAGGCGAATACTTGCAGCAGTGCTGGGGCGAAATCGGTGTAAAAGTTGAAGTTGACATCATGGAATGGGCAAGCTTTACACCAGCTCGCCGTTCTGGCAACTTCATGGCAGCTCGTAACGGTTGGGTAGGAGACTATTCAGATCCATCTAACATGCTTGAGCTCTTGGTTTCTACAAACGGAAACAACGACGGTAAATATACAAACCCTGCATACGACAAGGCAATGGACGAAAGCCTTACTTATGATGCACAGGCTCGCAAGGCAGCTCTCCACAAGGCAGAAGACATTCTTATGGCAGACGCTGCATGTATTCCTCTTGCCTACTACAACGATGTTTGGTTGCAGTCATCTAAGCTCAAGGGAAGCTGGCATTCTCCATACGGATACTGGTACCTTATGTATGCTGATGTAGAATAGTTCTTTCAGTACATTAAAAACCAAGATTAAACAAGGGATTGCTGGTAAAAGCCGATTTTCGCTTTTGCCGGCAATCCCTTGTTTTTGTAACTTGATAAATTGCATTGCTTTCTTACCTGAACACTAATAGAGCAAAAAACAGTTACCTCATAAAACTTATGGAAAAATGAAAAAAATTT
>CALELJ010000226.1 GCA_937902445.1 uncultured Treponema sp.
GTTGATAGGCTGCAGATGTAAGCACGGCGACGTGTTCAGTCGAGCAGTACTAATAGTCCGTGAGGCTTGGCCATATCACCGCTTCACCTTGACGGTAAGTTTTTGCGATGCATTCCATAGAATACTGTACGAGATTCCTGAGGAGCCCGGCCAAGGCCCTGATCCGACGGAATACAGGCATAGAATTAAATGCCGGTGGCCATGGCGAGGTGGCAATACCCGTTCCCATTCCGAACACGGAAGTCAAGCACCTCTGCGCCGATGATACTGCTGAAAGCGGGAAAGTAGGTGGCTGCCGGCTTTTTTTATTTTAAACCGGGAAATTCAAATGTAGCCTGGTAAAACATACGGGCCGCTTTCAGCAGCCTTCACCGGGAGTGCGCCGCAGGCGCACGGCGGGACAGTAGGCAGGTCCGTAGCAGGTGCGTGCGGACCTGGCCGGCTTTTTTTATTTTAAATCTTGATAACACATGGACTCTCCATAGTCCAACAAAGACCGCTTTCAGCAGCCTTCGGGCATCTGTCCGCGCTTGTGCTACCCGGACTTCCACGGACTGCACGCAGTCCGTGCGGCAAAAGTTAATAACGATTGTGATAAGTATGTGACAAGGCTTTTGCCGGGGGGACCCTTCGACTGTGCTCAGGGATCCTGAGACAATGTTTAGGGATTCTGAGACGATGTGGCTTGAAGGTACGCTGCCATTTCAGAGATTCTGGGCAAAAGCGGGTGATTTATTAGGATGCACTACTTTTGATCGAAATGATATCAAAGAAAAAGGCCTTGGAGAAATCCAAGGCCTTTTATGTTCAAATGGGAAAAATTATGCGTTGGCTTTTTTCTTTGCCAGTGTTGTAATACCTTCGATGACGAGGATTACAGAAAGAATAATCATGAATGCTGCAAGAATTACCTGAGCATATGGACCCCAGTCTGCACCTCCGGCTGCGATGACCTTGACCTGTCCGATCAAAGTGATTGCAAGAGAAGAGATTGTTACAACAACCATGAATGCCATTGGAGCAAGGAACATCTTGTTGTTCTTTCCGATATTTCCGAGCCATGTTGCAACAGCAAGGAGACCGATGCCTGCAAGAAGCTGGTTTGAAGCACCAAAGAGTCCCCAGATTTTCTGCCAGCCTGTGAGACCAAGGGCAACACCAAGCACTACAGTAAGAACTGTTGCGAAAATTGGGTTGACCATAACTTTCTTCCAGCCACTGTTGATGTCCTTTGTTGTCTGTCCCGGTTCAAGCCAGAATTCCTGGAACATGAAACGTGCAAGACGGGTTGCCGTATCAAGGGATGTAAGACAGAATGCTGAGTATGTAAGAACAAGCAAAGTATAGAGGATGTTTTCAAGACCTGCACAGCCTGGAATCTTTGCACACATTGCTGAAATTCCGCCTGCGAAAATATCTGTTGCACCCTTTATGTGTCCTGTCTGGCGGGCATATGCGATTGCACAGAGTGTAAGTACTGCGAGAACACATTCAAGAAGCATTCCACCGTAAGCGATTGGCTTTGCATCCTTTTCCTTATCAAGCTGCTTAGAAGTTGTTCCTGAGGAAACAAGTGAGTGGAAACCTGAAATAACACCACAGGCAACTGTTGTGAAGAGAATAGGGAAAATTGGTTTTCCAGGAGCTGAAGCAAAGGCCGGGAAACTTGATGGATCAATGTTTGGATGTGCACCTACAACTCCTACGAATGCAACAAAAAGCATTGCATAGAGAAGGAATGAAGAAAGATAGTCACGAGGCTGAAGGAGAATCCAAACCGGTGTAACTGATGCGATGGTGATGTAGATACCGATAATAATCATCCATGTTGTTCCGCTGAAATAGATTGGATGCCAGTTCATACCGATGGCCATACAGGCTACGATTGCTGCGACACCAAGAATTGTTGAAACGAGCATAGAGGCTCCACGGCGGTAAACTGCGAAACCAAAGATGATTGCAACTACGATGAACATGAGGGAAACCATTGCAACTGATGCATTCGATGCAGATGCTGCCTTGTCCAGGATACCGTTGTTGAATGTTGCCTTGAAAGTTCCGGCTACGATTGAAGCGAAAGCTGCGACAACGAGAATGAGTGTGAGGTAAGAGAAAGTTACGAAAAGCTTCTTTGCTCTTTTGCTCATGTTTGCGTTGATGATTTCACCGATGGACTGTCCTTTGTGACGAATTGATGCATAGAGGGCACCGAAGTCATGTACTCCGCCAAAGAAAATTCCGCCGACAAGAATCCAGAGAGTTACTGGAACCCAACCGAAAATTGCAGCGCCAATAGGACCTGTGATAGGACCCGCACCTGCAATGGAAGAGAAATGGTGTCCCATGAGAACCGGAGCTTTAGCCGGAACATAGTCAACACCGTCTTCAAGTTCATGTGCCGGAGTAGGCTTGTCACCTTCTCCAACACCCCACTGTTTGCAAAGCCATCTTCCGTAGAAGATGTATCCGCATGCAAGAACTGCAACACAGATAACAAGCAGCAATAATGTGTTCATATATTACCTCCAAAAAACAATTCATAATTTATAATTCATAATTATGAATTATAAATTATGAATTATTCTTCCAAGTGATTTTTTTATGCATCTACCACTTCGGTTGGTGATGATTTTACCGCTGGAACAATCCACAAGGGCCGTGTGGAATTCTGACCAGCCCCAGAAACTGAACCTGTAACTTTTGTACCTGCGGAATTTGCTGAGCAATCTGGCTGCCATAAGTTCCGCCTTGTCACAGATGAAAAGAGGAGTGATGTAGGTGTACATGTGGCCGGGACCAATGTGGGCATGTTTTTCCCAATCGGACTTAATGTATTCCATTGAAGATTCAAAGATTTCTTTTGTGAGGGACGGAACTTTGAAAACGTACATGAATTCTTCCGAATCTGCAGACCATAAATTTGCCTTTCTTGAAACAACAAAATTTTCCGCGTGTTCAAAATAATCGCAGCGAGCATAGAGGAATTCTGCATCATTACAGTGGTTGATGTTGTAGTAGGCACCGAGAGAAGTCAAAATCTTCTCAAGAACAGCTTCGGAGGTCAATTTCTTTAGTCCTATTTAAGTTTCTGAAGTATTATTATAAACCTGATTCAGTTCATGTTCAATTGAAATCTTGCGGACTTTTGACTTCGATATTAAAATGTACTCATGGCAAAAAAAAGCTCACCTAAATTGACTTATGATTTTCCAGTGACAGTTACATTTGTGATTGCCGCTTCCATTGTTTTTCTTCTTGATGCATTTGCGCTCAAGGGAAAATTGTGCTCGACAGTATTTCTGTGCCACGGATCAAAGATGGCCGCAGTTCCGTTCAATTTTAAATCCCCTTCAGATTTTGCAGGCCTCTTTCTTTTCGTTTTTGGAAATTCCAGCTGGGAAATGTTTTTCTCAAACCTTGTGATGGTTCTGCTTCTTGGACAGATTCTTGAGGAACGCTACGGAAGTGTAATGCTTGCCCTTATGATGTTCATAACTGTGCTTGTGTCCGGCGTGCTCACGGCATGCATTTCAACGGTTCCGGTTGCTGGGGCAGGCTGTATTGTTTTCATGATGGCGGTTCTTGTTTCACTTACGGAACTTACAAAAAAAAGGATACCTCTTTCCTGCCTTCTTGTTTTTGTGCTTTTCCTTTCATTTGAAATCTATAGAAACACAAAAGGCGGTGCTGGCGGAAATGGATTGCAGCAGATTGTTGGCGTTCTCATTGAAGTCATAGGCGGAATTTGTGTAAGCATTTTTGGGTTTCTTGTTCTGCCAAAAAAGCGTGGAAATACAAAAAAAGCTTCAAAGACCCAGGTCAGCTATGAGGACGATGATGACGGCGGAAGCAAAAAGACGTGGTCGTCAAATTCTTCAAGTGAAGAAACGATAATTGGAACCTTAAGTTAAATACTGGAGATTATTATGTCAGAATATAAATGCCGATTTTGTTCCGTGTGTCTTGGCCGCGGATGTATCGGTCAGCTGCCTGGTATGGGTGGAGAAGATGACAATAAAAACTTTATGCTCAACTGCGACGGGTGGAAAAAAATTCCTTCGGGTTCATATGATGGAAGTAAGGCTGTTCTGAGGCTTGCTCCTATGACCGGTGCTGAACAGAACATGGGCTATGGTGATGAAAGGCAATATTACTTTGACATGATGAAAGCCTGTGCGGAAAGTGACACTGAAATTTCCATCGGCGACGGAACTCCTGACAGCAAGTTGCTCTGGGGTATCGAGGCGGTAAAATCCGTTGGAAAAAAAGCTGCGGTGTTCATAAAACCCTATGAGAATAAAAAAGTACTTGAGCGCATGGAGTGGGCTGAAGAAATTTCCGGGTACAGCGGAATCGACATCGATGCATTCAATATTGCTACAATGCGCAATGCGGCTCACCTTGAAAAAAAGACTGTGGAAAATCTGCGTGAGGTTCAGAAGTTTTTGGCGGCTAAAAATATTCCGTTTGTCATAAAAGGAATTTTTACTGATGAAGATCTTGAACTTGTCCGTGAACTCAAACCTGATGTTGCCTTTGTTTCAAACCATGGTGGACGTGTTCCTTCAAGGACAGGAAGTGTCGCACAATTCCTTGCAGACCATGCAGAAGAAATACGCGGCAGCTGTGGTGAAATCTGGGTGGACGGCGGAATCCGTACAAAAGAAGATTTTGAAAAAGCCCAAAGCTATGGAGTGACAAATGTTCTCCTTGGACGTCCTTATGTTACGGCTTTATGCCAGGGAAAGAATTTTACGGACATACTTAAAGAATAGATATTCTATGGAAAAAAAACTACCGGTCAGTCCGAGTCTGGCAAAATCGCTAGCTAGCGTCGCTACACTCTGAGCTCGGTGTGGTATTCTATTTCTTCCAGAATTTTATTCGTTCATCACCGATAAGAAGCTTCTCTGCATCCGCAATGGTTGCTGGAGGAGCCTTTTTTATTACAACGGCAATACGGCTTGCAACGCTTGATGGACATTCAGGTACAAAATCTCCCTTGTGCTTGTAGATGAACTGACGGCCTTCGTGGAGATCATAATCATCCCTTTCTATTATTCCGCTTTTTGTCGGAAGGTAGTTGAACTGCGTAAGGTATTCCTTGCTTGAGCGCACCCCATATTGCTTGCCCACGACGGCGTCGGCATAAACATTTGCTTCACATTCACCAAAAAGTTCCGCCATGCCGCCGCCTACACGGCACGCAAAATCTATTGGAACAAGGCATTCCGCATCATCCGCTGCGCCACGGCTGCGCTCAATGAAATCAAACTGCGCAAAAGACAAATCCTCGTCATCAAAAAGTGCCCGGCACCACATGTCCATCTGCTTCAAAAAATCCCCGGTGCATGGTACCAGCTGGCAGATCACTGTGCAGGGCGTGCCGTGAATTTCAACCACAACTTTTTTGCATAGGCGCACAAGTGATAGTCTGCCCCTGCAGAAAAAAATGTCCGCGCTGTATTCCGTGCCGGGAACTGATTCAGTGACAAGGGCTCCCTTGCTTTCAATTTCAAAAAGCTTTATTGCGTTGTTGTGAACATTCTCTGCCTTGAGGAAATATTCTCCAATCTTCTCAAGATTTTTTTTGTCCACAACTTTGACGGCATATCCGCTGAACAGTCCCTGTGGTTTTACGACAACTTTGTTTGTGCCGCATTCAGAAATAAAATCCTTTGCCTCAGCAAGGCTGTCAAAAATTCTGGGAGAGGGGATTCCATTGCTTGCAAAAAGTTCATAAAGGAATTTCTTTGAACGGCTTGCCTTCAGCGCCCTGGATGAGATTTTGCCGCAATTGTCTTTCATGCACTGGCTGATCCAGTATTCCGACAGGGGAATGACAAGGGAGCCGGCCGGGGCAGTGTCTGCGCAGATTACGGGAATGCCGGATGGAAGGTGCATGTATTTTTTTACGAAGGGGGCTTCCATGAAGGTGGCTTGCATGCCGATGGAGGAGAAGGCTTCAAGGATCTGTTTGTGACCGGTGACGCTTGTGGCCCCGGCCAGAATTACTTTTTCCTGCATCAGTATCCAAGTTTTTCAGCGATCTTCACGCAGGCGTTTTCCCCGTCCATGGCGCTGCTTACGATTCCGCCTGAGTAGCCTGAACCTTCACCGCAAGGATACAGGTTTTCAAGTCCCTGGCACTCAAAGGATTCCTTGTTTCGGATTATGCGTACAGGTGTTGAAGTCCTTGTTTCCATTGCAATCAAAAGCCCATCGTCGCAAAGGTAACCCTTCATGGTATCCCGGTTTATGTATTTGAAGCACATGGCAAGTCTTTCTGAAATCTGTTTTGGAATCCACTGGTCAAGGCGGCTTGAGACAATTCCCGGAGTGTAGCTTGTCTCTGGCAGATCCTTGCTTTCCTTTCCGTCGACAAAGTCACGGATCTTCTGGGCTGGTGCCTTTTGTCCGCTGCCATTTCTGTATGTAAGGTTTTCAAGATGTGAGCGCCACATAAGACCTGCAAGAGCTTCGCAGCCAGTTTCCCTTGCGCGCTTGATGTACTCACCTGGAATATCTTCAGGTCGGGTTTCGACTACAACGGCGGCGTTGCTCCAGCGGCTGTTTCTTCCGCTTGCTGACATTCCGTTGACTACAATCTGTTCAGGTCCGGTCTGGGACGGAACGACAAAACCGCCCGGGCACATGCAGAAACTGTAGACTCCACGCTCTTTCTGCTGTGTTGTGAAACGGTATTCTGCGGCGCCAAGAGACGCGTCAGGTTTTCCGTGGAAGCGGATTGAGTCGATGAGAGTTCTTGGATGTTCGACACGTACTCCTACAGCAAATGTTTTTGCCTCAAGGGATTGCGGGGAAATTCCTGCAATCATTTCGTAGATGTCGTCGGCGCTGTGGCCTGTGGCAAGCAATACGGCATCCCCTTTGAATTCACGTTCCGTTCCATCGGTTGTGGATGAAGTCCTGATTCCGCATACTTTGCCATTATTTTCTATAAGGTCAGTACATTTTACGTCAAAGTGGAATTCACCACCCATGGAAATTATGAATTCCCTCATGGAATTAATGATTGAAGGAAGTCTGTCAGTTCCGATGTGTGGATGGGCGTCCGTAAGGATTTTTTTGTCAGCACCAAAGTGGGCAAAAATTTTAAGGATGCCTGAAATGTCTCCGCGCTTGTTGCTTCTTGTATAAAGCTTTCCGTCGGAAAAAGTTCCGGCGCCTCCTTCTCCAAAGCAGTAGTTTGAATCAGGACCAACAACGCCTTTTGTGCTGATGGCAGCAATGTCACGCTTTCTTGTACTGGTGTCGCTTCCGCGTTCGATGATGACCGGCTTGATTCCGTATTCAAGAAGCTTTAGGGCACCAAAGAGACCTGCGGGACCTGAACCTACGATGATTACGGATTTTGTTCCGTCGGTTTTTTTCCACTCTGGGATTTTTGTAAACTCGTCACCTGGTTTCTCACCGATGTAAACCTTGTAGCGCATGAAAAGCTTTATGTTTTTGTGCCTTGCATCGATGGATTTTTTTATGAATACAAATTCGGTTTCGTCTGGTCTGAAGGATATTGAATTCTTCTTGAGTTCTGAAAAAATTTTTGACTTGATGATTTCCCTGTCGTTTTCCTGTTCCGGAGAAATCTGGATTGAAATTTCTTTGATCATTTTATTCCTCTTTGATTCGGGCAGTAATCAGATGGCGCCTGCAAGTTTTACCATGTAGAGAACAAAACCTGCAAGCATTACGATTCCGCCCCATCTTCTTATTGCATGTCCAGGCAAGTAGCATAGGAAAGAAAGAAGAACTGCCGCTCCCAATGCGATTATTGAATCTGAAAGGAATCCTTCGAATGAAAGCGGAACAAATGCCGCCGTCACTCCTGCGACGCAAAGAATGTTGAATATGTTGCTGCCGATTATGTTGCCGATTGCAATGTCCGTCTTGCCTTTTCTTGCGGCAGTCACCGAGGTAACCAGTTCCGGCAGTGACGTGCCGAATGCGATCATTGTAAGACCGATTATCCTTTCGCTGACCCCAACTGATCTTGCGATGATTGTTGCCGAGAGTACGACAAAATTACTTCCGTAAATGATTAGTACAAGTCCGATTGCAAGCATCACAATGAGAAACCATACCTTTGAGCTCATTTCATTGTACCACTTTGCAAAACCCTTAAGGTCTCCGTCATCATCATCTTCTTCCGCAAAAAGATTTGTCCTTTGTCTCACTGAAAGAATTACAAGGATTGCGACGTAAAGCACAAGGAGTGCGATCATTATGGTTCCGTCTGCCCTGCTGAACTCATTGCCTATATAACCGAGCACTATGAAAAGTACCGTGGCACCAAGCATGTATGGAAGGTCAAGAATTCTGGAATTCCTCTGACATGGAATTTTGCAGATCAGGGAGGTAAGGCCAAGAATCAGCACAATGTTCATGATGTTGCTTCCGACAACATTTCCGATGGTAATGCCGATGCTTCCTGTCTTTAAAGCGGAAGTAAGTGAAACTGAAAGTTCTGGAGCGGATGTTCCAAAGGCGATGAGAGTAAGCCCTATTACCAGTTCCGGTACATGAAGTTTCTGTGCGATCCCTGCGGCGGAATCTACAAACCAGTCAGCTCCTTTGACGAGCATTATGAATCCAAGAATTAAAAGAAAAAAATTCAGAAAAAATACCATGACATTACCTCACGGACATATTAACAGAAAATATGTTTTTTAGGGAGTCTGTTGGAAGTGGATGTTCTGGGAAATGTTTTCAGCTGTTGTAGAAAATTCTGCAGCCTTTTCTTCCGCCGGTCTTAACGGCATAAAGGGCGCTGTCGGCATTTTTGTAGAGCTCCTTGGTGAAGCCTACATCAGAGAAAGCGGCGCCGACTGAGACAGTAGCATTTTTTATTTCGCTGTTGAAAGTCAGAAGTTTTTCATTGATTTCATCGATCTTGATGGATATGACTTTTGCGTAGGCTGGATTGAAATCAAGAAGTATGGCTGCAAATTCATCTCCGCCGATTCTTGCGATGTAGTCGGAAGTTCTGAATGTTTTTGTAAGCAGTCTTGAAAGTTCCTTCAGGACTGCGTCGCCTTTGCTTGTTCCGTAGGTGTCGTTGATACGCTTGAAGTTATCAAGGTTTATCAAAAGAAGGGCAATGCGCTGTGAATTTTCCGCAGTTGTCTTGCAGATGTGATCAAAGGCACGTCTATTGAAAATTCCGGTAAGGGAATCATACTCCGCATTGAAAAGGAGCATATTTTCATTGACGGTCTTCATGTCGTAGATTTCATTGTAGGAATATGCGATGTTCCTGAATTCCTCCGAGCCGATTATGCCGAGTTTTTCTTCCTTTTTAATGGCACTCTGGAATTTCTTGAGGGGTTTGAGGACAAGAACAACCAGTGAAACGAAAGAAAGGATTGCGATGGTCAAGAGAAAATAAAGGGAAAGCCTGAGTTTCCTAAGGGTGCTTCCAAGCTGTTCCGCGTTGAGCTGCAGATTGACGCTTATGTTTTCACTGATGGTCTGGACTATATTGTTGCAGTTTTCATTGATTCGGTCTCTGTATATGAGATAACCCTCGTTGAAAAGGTTGCTGATGGAAAGTTCACGAAGTTCTTCATATGAAAGTTCGCTGTCAATTTCGCGAAGCCTTACCCTCTGAAGGCGTTCCGGCATGTCCACTTTTTCCTTCGAAGATGGATTTCTATTGATGCTTTCGATTCCAAGCCTGATGGCATAAAGTTCCATGTCTATGAGGCTGTCGGCATGCATCAGTGTCATTTCAAGACGCTGCAGTGCGATGTCATTTCCGGAAGAAATTTTTCTGATTCTTTCAAGGGCGTTTCTTTGGGTCTGAAGATTGGAAGATTCCTTTAGATAAGTTTCAAAATACTTTGGTTTCTGGCTTGTTACAAAAAGACGGGCCTGTTCCGTGAGATAATTGGAATATTCCATGATTTCCCTTGAACTTTGCTGGCATGCCATGAAGCGGCTTATGGCTTCCTGGACCATCATGTATCTTTTGATGACGTAGCTTGATAGAAGGATGATTGCGGCAAAAACAACAAATGCAATGACTGCAAAAGCTGAATGGAGGAAAAATATGTTGATGCCTCTTGTCTTTATAAGGGAAAATCGTTTCATAAACTCTGTACTTTTATTATATAATACTTGGATGCCTTGAAGCAATGAGCGCATAAAATTTGATTTTTACGAATCCTGATGTATACTGTTTATAGAAGACATTATGTTTTGGTGGAGAAAAAAATGAAAAGTTTGTTCGTTCAGGTACGTTATTATTTAAAGAAAGGAAAGCGCGATGATTTCTACCAGAAGTTCAGGGACAACAATATCTGCGAGATGTCTCAGTCGGAAATAGGCAATGTGGAATACGAAATCTACATGCCCCATGACAGTGAGAACGATGTGTGTCTTCTTGAAAAATGGATTGATGAAAAGTCATTTGAGCTTCATCAGCATACACTCCACTATGCCATCCTTTGTGAGCTTAAGGACAAGTACGTAAAAAAGACAATAATCAAAAAATACTGGATAGAAGATTACGTGGAGGACGATGAGGTCGTTCTTACACGGTAAATGGGACCCTTCGGCTGGGCGAAAGCAGTTGTTTCCTTAGGTGCCGAGGGTCGCGTAACTTTCGCCCCAAGAATTGCTGGGGGCAATTCTTGAAAGATGGTCTAGAGATAGGACCCTTCGACAGGGCTCAGGGAGCCTGGTGTATCATTCGTAGACTGGCTCAAAATCTTCTCTTGGATGTCCGCATAGAGGGCATGAAAAATCCGGTGGCAGTTCCGCACCCTCGAATACATAGCCGCATATTCTGCATTTCCATCCCTTGATTTTTCCGCCTTCTTTCTTCTGTGAATTTTTGGGCTTTATCCTGTTCTGGTAATCGGCGTAGGTTAGTGGAGGTCTGTCACTTGTGACCTTTGCATCAACAATTTCCGCAATGAACAGCGTGTGCGTGCCGAGATCCAGCCTGTCGGTTATTCTGCAGCTGATTACGGCACAGGTGGACCAGGAAAGATATGGTAAGCCGTTTGCATCTACCGGAAGTTCCATGTTGGCAAGCTTGTCAACGTTTCTTCCTGACTGAAGTCCCCAGTGTGCAATTGTTTCAAATGCTGTGGTATCATCCAGCACACTCAATGCAAAACAGTCGCTTTCCTTAAGGAGATCGCAGGTGTAATTTGTGTTCAGAAGGGAAACAGCGGCCCTCGTTGGAGAGCCGGCGACCTGAATGAAGGTGTTTGTGATGCATCCATTTACCTTGCCTCCGGCTTTTGCGGAAAGCATAAAAACACCATAAGTCAAATTATATAATGCTTTGCCATCCATATTTTCCCTCCTTGAGCAATGGTTCAGTAGTTTGCTTCGCTAATTTCAAAATAGCTTTGTGGATGTGCGCAGACCGGGCATACTTCCGGGGCGTTTGTTCCCACCATGATGTGTCCGCAGTTACGGCATTCCCAAACCTTTACTTCACTTTTTTTGAAGACTTCCTGCATCTCCACATTCTTGAGAAGCGCACGGTAGCGTTCCTCGTGGTGCTTTTCAATTTTTGCTACAGCACGGAACTTTGCGGCAAGTTCAGCAAAACCTTCTTCTTCAGCGGTCTTTGCAAAACTGTCATACATGTCGGTCCACTCAAAATTTTCTCCGTCGGCGGCATGTTCAAGATTCTGTCTTGTGTCTCCGATTCCTTCCAGTTCCTTGAACCACAGTTTTGCGTGTTCCTTTTCGTTGTCGGCAGTCTTGAGGAATATGGCGGCTATCTGCTCAAAGCCTTCCTTTTTTGCTGTCGATGCAAAGTAGGTGTACTTGTTTCGTGCCTGCGATTCACCTGCAAAAGCTGCCTCAAGATTTTTTTCTGTCTGTGTTCCTGCGTACTTGCTCATTGTTGGTACTCCTGTCGTATAAAATATATTTTCTACCAGTTAAGAATAATTCAAAATAGTGGAATATCAAATGCATAAATCACTTTGTGGTCATCAAAAAATCTACCGGACTTTTAACAATGGTTTATTGTCTTTGGATTGGTTTAATTATGTTCAACAGAGGTTAGCTGTGATAAGATAAAGGTACTTATGAAAAAGATATCAGTTTTGTTTGCTGCCGCAGTATTGTTTTTCACAGCTGGATGTTCCTTTGACGGGAATGGAATAAAATCCAGAGTCTATGATCCTGAATTGAAAATCAAGAATCTGGATGCAAGGCAGCAGACCGTTATCTATAAAAACAAGGGCGGCGAAAAATATGAAGTTGCCCAGCTTACCATTTCGTGGGAAGTCTCAAAGAATTTTGAAACCATGGAGCTGAAAGAACGCAACAATGGTTACCATCAGCAGATTTCCTCAAGCTATGGCGGAATCAGAATAAAGGCTGTATTTGGCGAATCCCTGGTCTTTGAGATTACTCCGACCACTTCCGGAACATATGGAGAAACCTATACCTATTATTGTACTCCCGAAAAAAACAATTCGGAGTCTGTCTCTGGAACTCCGCTGGCTGACGGCCTTCAGGAAATTGACTGCACCATGGAATCCGGTGACTATGAGGTTTTTGAACTTGAAAATGCATCGGTGAAATTTCTGAACGCAAAGGATGCGACAGTTTATTTTGCCCGGTTCAATCCTTCAGAAGATAAAACCCTTAAATCAAACAGAGGAGCCCTCATTTCCACTTCCCATGAAAAGAAACCCCTCAATCTGGAAAAGGAAAACCGTGGTATTTCCATTGATGCGAAGTGCTTCGAAAATACAGAGGTGCTTTTGGGCATGCATGATCTGAAGAACGGTGAGCCACGCAACAGTAAGTATGACCTTATTGAAGTCGAAACGGCCCAGGGTGTGGAGTTGATCAAAAGATATCATCCGGAAATTCAGGTCGATTGTTCTTCTTTTTCAGATGCACTGCCAGCCACCAGATCTGAAGAGCCCAAGGCGAAATATCCGCTGGAGTTCAATATTGGAGACAAAAAAACTGTTTACTGCGCAATGATTGACAGTGACATCAACCACCATCTTGAAGAAAGTGAGGCCTCCTTGCAATACAAAAGCGATGGGTGTTATGTCTGGGCTGTCGATAAATATTTCACGGAAGGAAAACCTGGCAACGGAAAGGTTAACCGGGAGATCTGCGAAACAATCGGAAAAACCTTCGATCTCATAAGTGATCTTGAGCGGAATATTTTTGGCAGCGAGCTGGAATCCTTGCGGGGCGGAGATGGAAAATTCGACATTCCCATGGTGACTTCCAGTGAGACTGGAACCGTTGTGAATATAATTCTGTATGACATTGCCAATGACTATGTTGACGGTTCAACGACAGGAACTTTTGGTTTCTTTACTTCCGGCGATTATGGACTGAAGGGATCAATGTACAATTACACAGCCATGTCCAATGGAGGAAAATATCTTCATGTGGATTCTGGATTTGCTTCAAATGAAAAAACTTTCTTTGCATCACTTTCTACAATCGTTCATGAATTCCAGCACATGATCCACATGAACCAGAAAAAGCTTTATCAACGTCCTGATGGAGGAAATTCATCGGTTTTCTTCAATGAAATGTGTTCATGTCTTGCGGAAGATCTGTTCCAGA
>CALELJ010000227.1 GCA_937902445.1 uncultured Treponema sp.
AATTCCGCCTGTGATCATGACAAGACTCAATGCACATGAAAGAACGATAAGCGATGCATTTTCATTAAGCACATTGAAGAAAGTCTGAGGTTTTCTGAAACCTGATCCAAGGAAAACAACTGCACAAAGGTACATAGCTGCAAATACAGCGATTGTAATTACAAGAAGAAGATTTGTATCTGACAGAGGTCTTCTCTTAGCAAGTACTGTATCATTTTTGTTTTTAAGAAAGTTCATTTAGTTGCCTCCCTTTGCCAATGCAGATTTTCTTCCGGAAAGTTTTTTTGCACATGCTGACATTTTCTCACGGAATACTGGAGCACTGATCACAACAAGAATGATTACGACAACAGCCTTGTAAGCTGGAAGCGCTGTTGATGCAACATTAAATTTGAACAGTGTCGTTGTAAGGAACTGAATTACATATGCACCGAGGATTGAAGCCCACATGTTGAACTTGCCTCCGCTGAGTGCATTTCCACCGAGGGCAACGGCAAGGATTGCATCCATTTCGATATCCTTTGCAATAACGGAATAGTTGATTGATGAAATGCGGCACACCTTGATGAAACCTGCAACAGCAACACAAAGTCCCATGATTACATATGTGATGAACTTGATGAGCTGTGGATCAAGACCGTTGAGTCTTGATGAATTGCTGTTGATACCTACAGCCTGAGTATAGAGACCAAGGTTCGTAAACTTGAGCACGACCATGGTTATGGCTATACATATTATGGCAATGAAAACAGGTGTCGGAACTGCAATACCAGGAATGAAGTTTCCGAAATATCCAAATGTTGGATCTACAACAATTGGAAGTGCGTTATCATTGATCCATGCGGCGATCGAACGTCCGGCTGTGAACAGAATGAGGGTCGCAACCATTGGCTGGATCTTGAAGTAAGAAACCAGCATTCCGTTGAATCCGCCGAAAGCCATGCTGACAATACAGCCAACAAGGAAAGCAACGAAAATTGGTGCCTGGAGCTCATCCGGGCGGGCATCTGTTCCGCAGAGAACACGGAGGATTACAGAACCTGCAATGGCAATGCCGGCACCTACGGAAATATCCTGTCCACCGGAAGCTGCTGTTACCAAAGTCATACCGATGGCAAGAATCGCAAGCTCTGATGCATTGTCAAGGATTGTAATCAGGTAACCTGACAAAACTGGAAATCCTTCGCTGTTCTGTCCAAGTGTGATTTTAAAGAATGAAGGATCTGCAACCAGATTGAACACAACAAGAATAAGAAGTGCCGCAATCGGAATGAAAATCTGCTTTTTTACGAGACCGAGGAAAAGGTCCGGAAGTTTTTTAGTAGAAGTCATTTTATTTTTCTCCTCCCGCAATAGTTTCCATAATCTTTGTCTGGTTAAGGTCATCGCCGGAAAGTTCACCAACCTGCTTGAGATCACGCATGACGACAAGTCTTGAACATGTACGCAGCATTTCATCAATTTCAGAAGAGATGAACGTTACGCTCTTGCCTTCCTTTGCAAGCTTGAGGACCAGTTCCTGAATTTCAGTCTTAGTACCGATATCGATACCACGGGTAGGTTCGTCAAGGATCAGGTACTGTGGATTTGAAAGGAGGGCACGGGCAAGCAATACTTTCTGCTGGTTACCACCTGACAGGGCCTTAATTGGAGTTTCTGCAGATGCTGTCTTGATTTCAAGAAGCTTAATGTATTCATCCGCAAATTTTTCCTGCTGGGCACGGCTGAACGGCTTGAAGAATCCTTTCATTACCTGAAGTGCAAGAATGAGATTTTCACGGACGGAAAGATCAGCGACAATTCCATCACGTTTTCTGTCTTCCGGAAGATAACTGATTCCGTTTTTCATTGCATCGATAGGTTTTGAAATCTTGACATCCTTGCCATTTACCTTGACCTTTCCACCGAGAACTTTGTCCGCACCAAACACGGCACGGACGCTTTCACTACGGCCGGAACCAAGAAGACCGGTAAAGCCGTTGACTTCACCCTTGTAGATCTTAAAGTCAAATGGTTTTACGCCACCGGTACTTGAAAGTTCAGCAGCCTCATAAACAGGAGTTTCATCACTTGAATGAACGACAGTTTCCGTAGATTTTGAAGAGTGGTCGAGGTTTTCGACAGATTTTCCAAGCATCTTGGAAACAAGTTCGAGACGTGGAAGATCACGGATTTCATATTCTCCCACAAGCTGGCCGTCACGAAGAACAGTGATCCTGTCACAAATTTCATAAACCTGTTCAAGGAAGTGGGTAACGAAGATGATTCCTACACCCTTTGCACGCAGATCGCGCATGAGGCGGAACAGTTTCTGAACTTCCTGGTCGTCAAGAGACGATGTAGGTTCATCAAGAATGAGGATCTTGCAGTCCATGTCAACGGCACGTGCAATGGCAACCATCTGCTGAACGGCAATCGAACAGCTTGAAAGCTGCTGTGTTGCTTCACAAGGAATATCAAGTTCCTTGAGAATTTTTGCGGCACCTTCATTCATCTGTTTCCAGCTGACCAAAGGATTCTTTTCTCTTCCTATATACATATTCTCTGCAACAGTAAGATTGTGGCAGAGTGTAATTTCCTGATAAACTGTTGAGATGCCTGCGTTCTGGGCATCCTGTGGGGAACGAATATTTACAGCCCCGATTCCTTTAACA
>CALELJ010000228.1 GCA_937902445.1 uncultured Treponema sp.
TACTTTCGTAACAAGGAAGGACATTGAAAAGAGAATCGTTGAACTTGGTTTTCCAAAAGAAAAGCTTGAAAAATACGATGAGCGAAAACCTGGATTTTTTGCAAGTCTTTCAAAAAACAGGGATGAATACCTGAACTACCTCCAGCTTGCGGTCATAGAGGCTGCTTCTAAAGGAAACTGCATTCTCATAGGACGTGGAGCCTTTGCAATTCTCGAGGATGTTCCCGGAATGATTCCAATCAGGTTGATAGCAAAGGATTCCATAAGGATTGAAAGACTGAAGAAGGAATTCAACTGGACTGAAAAACAGGCCATGCAAAGAATTGAGGAAAGCCGGAACAACAGAGCAGGATTCCACAAGGACTTCTTCAACATAAACCATGATGACGCCGAGAACTACCTGATGACTTTGAACACAGGAATTCTGTCACGGGAAGAATGCGTAAAAATCATCGTACAGACGGCAAAATCAATTTCCACGGAACACAATGAAAGCGGCGAAAAAATTCTTTCACAGATGCTCAGCTGCCAGGAGCTGACGAACAAGCTTCTCTACGAATACAATATGAAGATAGATTTTCTGAGGGCAGTCTCAAACGCGGAAGGAACTGAGATTACTTTGCATGGAATTACGGACTCACAGGCTACAATCGAAAAGGCCGTAAACACTGCCGCAAAGATTCTTCCTAGCTTCAGCATAAAATCCGCAATATGCATTACACAGGATTTCAAATCATTCAGCTGAAACAAAACTTTGGAACAAAAAAAAGCCCTGGAAAACAGTGGGAATGCCGCATGGTAAACACACTGAAATCCAGGGCTCTTTTTTTTCTGTCAGTCCATTACTCAACGGTCACGGACTTTGCAAGATTGCGAGGCTTATCAGGATCGATTCCGCGAAGAACCGCGCAGTAGTAGGCAAAAAGCTGGGTTGGAATTATTGTAAGCAGGCTTGAAAGTGTTGATGAGCATTCAGGAATTTTGAAGACTTCATCTGCCTTACCTTCAAATGCCTTTTCGTCCTGTGTTACAACGAGAACTGTGGCCCCGCGTGCTTTCACCTCAACCATATTGGAACCAATCTTGTCGTAAAGATTTGGTTCACTTGCAATGGCAACGACAAGTGTCTGAGGATCAATAAGTGCGATCGGCCCATGCTTCAGTTCACCTGCGGCAAAAGCTTCCGAGTGCATGTATGAAACTTCCTTGAGCTTGAGGGCGCTTTCCAATGAAGTGGCACTGTCAAACTGGCGTCCGATGTAGAAAATCTTGTCTTTATTGAACTGTCTGGATGCGAACTTCTGGATGATATCCTTACCGTCAAGCATCTGCTGGATTTTTTCAGGCATTGTTTCAAGTTCCGCAAGAAGTTTTGATGCTTCATCGTCACTCAATGTTCCCCTGAGTTTTCCTGCCTTGATTGCAAGCATGTACATGCAGAGAACCTGGGTCGTATAGGCCTTTGTAGAAGCAACGGCAATCTCAGGTCCGGCGAGAGTGTAGATTACGTCATCGGCCTCGCGGCTGACTGTTGAACCAACACAGTTGGTAATGGCGACAACCTTGAGCCCGTTCTGCTTTGCAAGACGAAGCGCGCTCAATGTATCCGCAGTTTCACCAGACTGGGAAACGACAATAAAAATGTCATTCTTATCAAGAATCGGATCGCGGTATCTGAATTCTGAGGCAACGTCAATATCTACCTTCATGCGTGCAATTTTCTCAAAGGCATACTTTGCGACGACACCGGCATGATAGGCTGTTCCACATGCGGTAATCACCACACGGTTTGCAGTACGCCAAGCATCGTCCATCTTGCTTTCTTCAAAATTGACGTCAACGGTTTTTCCAGAACTGTCCTTTACAAGACGAGGACGCATTGTATCGGTGATACCCTTTGGCTGCTCGTGGATTTCCTTGATCATGAAGTGAGGGTATCCGCCCTTTTCAGCTGCGGACATGTCCCACTCGATGTGGCTAGGCTGCTTGATGATTTTCTCGCCTTCAAAATTGAAAAGATCAACATGATCTGCGTAGAGGACGGCAAGTTCTTTTTCACCCAAATAGTAAACGTCACGTGTGTGTTCAAGGAGAGCCGGAACATCCGACGCAATGAAATTTTCATCCTTTCCCAAACCAACTACAAGAGGGCTTTCCTTGCGGCAGCAGATGATTCTGTCTGGGTAATCCTTGCATACAACACCGAGGGCATAGGAGCCTTCAAGAACATGGATCACATTAAGGACTGCCTTGAAGATATCCTTTTCCTGTCTGTATGCCTTATCGATAAGATGAACAACAACTTCAGTGTCAGTCTGTGACTGGAACACGACTCCATCGGCCTGGAGCTTTGCTTTCAGTTCAGCGTAGTTTTCAATAATTCCGTTATGGACGATTGAAATAGTTCCGTCCATATTTGTATGAGGATGGCTGTTGGTATCGCTAGGCTCTCCATGGGTTGCCCATCTGGTATGTCCGATACCCATATTTCCATTTATGAAATCTGCAGTTCTGTCATAGATTGCCAGCTCCTGCTTTTCGTATTCAGGATCAGTTCTGGATGCCTTGACCGTTTCTCCGGTAATCTTTTCACCAAGATTCTTGAGGGCACCCTTGACCTTGCGAACAACGATTTCATCTGCCGTATAGACGGCAATTCCAGCACTGTCATACCCGCGGTATTCAAGTTTTTTCAAAGCCTTGATCAAAACCGGGGTTGCGTTTTTGTTTCCGATATATCCTACGATTCCGCACATATGAGTTCAGTATAGAATATTGATACTTTATTTTCAATTCTGACAATATGCATTAAAATCAAATGAAAAGATGAAGAAAAAAATTTTCCTTCTGGCAGCAGCACTAATTTCCTCATTGACTTTTGCGGCATCGGTAAAATCGGCTGAAGAAAAAATCGCATCGATTGAACTTTATAAGCAGATCATCGCATCATCAAAAAGCGGCCAGAATTTTTCCGCAGAGGAAATATCCACCATCAACGGCATGTACGCAGATCTTGAGAAGGTAGAATATACGGCAAGCACAAAAGACGGAACCCTCAGCTATGTAGTCGAAGAGTATGACACGGAAGAAACCAAATGGCCGGTAAAACTTACGGGATCTTTTTTTGACGGCAACATAATCATCGACCAGTACATAGACCTTTTGTATTCAACAATGATGGAAAGAAAATATGTCGCAGAAAAGGAAATGACGGAGTACCAAAGGCGCGACTATGAATATTACGTGACAGACTACGAATCGAAATTCAGAAGCGGAACTGAAATAATCTACTTTGAGCTGACCTTCACCATACAGCATTGGGACAAGGCCTCGCAATACAGATTCCACCCGACGGAACTCAGGGTCTATAAAATTTCAAAATCCGACAGAGTCATCCTCTCAATTACAAACATGAATTCCGAAACCTGGATTACCACACCGGCAATTGAATACAGAACGCAGAAAGAAATCAGCAATGACCTGCAGAAAAACAAAAGAACTCTCTACGCGGAATCAAGGCAAAGTGCGAAAAAACAGACAGTGCAGGAACCGCCTGTAAAACAGAGAAAAGGAAGACGAACGGCCTACGTATCTCTTGTGACAAATCAGGAGAAACTTGACTCCGATGACCTTAAGTACACAAAAATTTCGCTGGACTCCTTCGATGCGACACTGACTTTTGGATTCATGGATTATCTTTTTGCCGGAGCAGAATTCAGCTTTGACCTTACAGAAACGGAACGAACATCAGTCTATTCTTTTGGCGGACTTCTTGGTGCAAGCGTAAACATAACGCCTTACTTTCTGCCATACATTGCGTTCGGAGCAAGCGTGCGTACAGACGACAAAACAGTATTCAAGGCGGGTGGCGGACTGGACATAAAAATAGGTCACGTAATGTTCAACGTGGCTTACAACTACAACAGAAGAAAGTCACTGAACTCTTCCATCGATACTTCTCCATGGGAACTTTCAAAATATCACTCTCTTTCAACAGGAATCGGAATCACCTGGTAAAATTTCAGGCATGGAACTGGGCGCACAGATCGCAAAGGATGCATTCATCGCACTTTGGATTCCGTGCAAGACATGTATAGCGTCCGTGAAGTAAAAGCCAGTGATGGGCATGGAGGCCAAATTCAGGCGGAACAATTTCAAGCAGATCCTTTTCCACAGCCTCAGGTGTTTTTCCGCAGCTAAGCCCAAGGCGGTTTGCCACACGGAACACATGGGTATCCACAGGCATGGTCGGCTTTTTGAACCAGACATTGAGAACAACATTGGCAGTCTTTCGCCCGACACCAGGAAGCGTCACAAGATCCTGAAGATTGTCAGGAACATCGGAATTGAATTTTTCAATAAGAGCCTTGCTTAAGTCAATGACATGCTTTGATTTGTTCTGGTAAAGACCGATGGGTTTTATATAAGGGATGAGATTTTCCTGACCAAGGGCAACCATTTTTTCAGGCGTATCCGCAACCTTGAATAGATCCGCAGTAGCAAGATTTACGCTTCTGTCGGTAGCCTGGGCAGAAAGAACAACCGCCACAAGCAAAGTGTAGGCGGATGAAAAATTCAGCTCAGGAAGAGGATTTGGATTTTCATTCCTGAGCCTTTCAAAAAGTTCTTTTATTTCTTCTGAACGCATTTCTTAAGAGCTTCAACCTTGTCAGTCTGTTCCCAAGGGAATTCCTTGCGTCCAAAATGTCCGTAGGCTGCTGTTGCAGAATAGATCGGGCGCTTAAGGTCAAGTGTCTTTACGATTCCGGCTGGAGTGCAGTCGAACACTTTCTTTACGGCCTCAACAATGTCGGCAACCGGAACCTTTTCTGTTCCGAATGTTTCCACCATGATTGAAACAGGATATGGAACACCGATTGCATATGCAAGCTGAACTTCCGCTCTGTCGGAAAGTTTTGCGGCTACAATATTCTTTGCAATGTAGCGGGCCATGTATGCTGCAGAACGGTCAACCTTTGAAGGGTCCTTTCCGCTGAAGGCACCACCACCGTGACGACCCATTCCACCGTATGTATCAACGATGATCTTGCGTCCTGTAAGTCCTGAATCTCCGTGTGGACCACCAGTTACAAAACGGCCTGTTGGATTCACATAGAACTTTGTCTTTTTATCAAGAAGTCCTGTAGGTTCAAGAACAGGCTTGATGATCTGCTCGATGATTGTCTTTTCGATTTCAGCATATTTCACTTCAGGATCATGCTGATGGCTTACAACAACTGTATCGATGCGCACTGGCTTGAAACCTTCGTATTCGATTGTAACCTGTGACTTTGCATCAGGACGGAGCCACTTGATTTTTCCGCTCTTGCGGAGCTTTGCGGCCTTGAGAAGAATTTTATGGGAATACATTACAGGAGCCGGCATAAGTTCAGGAGTCTCATTACATGCAAAACCAAACATCATGCCCTGGTCGCCTGCCCCCTGCTGTCCCTTGAACTTCTTGAGTCCTGTACCAACGACACCCTGGTTGATGTCAGGAGACTGTGTGTGGATTGCGTTGAGAACCGACATGGAATCGCAGTCAAGACCGAATGCTGCATCTGTATAACCGATTTTTCTTGCTGTCTCGCGGGCAATTTTCTGAATGTCCAGAGTTGCCTTTGTTGTGATTTCACCACCAACGAGGACCATACCTGTTGTCGTGAAAGTTTCGCATGCTACGTGGCTTTCCGGATCCTGGCGAAGACATTCATCAAGAACTGCATCTGAAATCTGGTCGGCAACCTTGTCCGGGTGTCCTTCGCCTACAGATTCTGAAGTAAATAAATAGTGATTTTTTGAAACGATAGTACTCATATTGAGCCTCCTGTTTAGCACTTTTTCGCCCCCTACAGGGACGGGCCGCCTGCAATTTGGATAAATCAGCGGTCAATGATGTGGTTTTGAATATAGAACAATTTGAAAATATAGGCAAGTGGAACATATAGACTGATGTTTTTTATTATTTACACGAGTCGACTGCAGGTCTCTCCATTTTCTCTATTGTAATTTTCTTATAAAAGATATAAACTTTTAGTACTTAAGGAAAAAAGTTTTTTTGCCCAATATCAGGGGCTTTATTTCAAATGTTTGTTTTAAGGAGAAAAAAATGTCATTGAAGAAAACTTATTCCAAGGATAAGAAGACATGCACAGTAACATTTACTGTAAAGGCAAATGAAACACACGGAGCTGAAAAAATCACTCTCGCAGGAGACTTCAACAGCTGGAGCAGCACAGATACACCACTTACAAAGGGAAAGGATGGATCTTTCTCTGCAAAGGTAAAGCTTGAACCTGGAAAGGAATATCAGTTCCGCTATCTCCTTGATGGAAAGCACTGGGAAAACGACTGGGAAGCAGACAAGTACATTCCTGCTCCATTCAGCCACACAGACAACTCTGTAGTAATCTGCTGATTGCTGCCTGATTCATAAAAAAACGACTGCACTTCGAAAGAAATGCAGTCGTTTTTTTTTACACAACTTTTCTGTACTATCTATCGTTCAATTATTCTATACATGGGACTTTCACCCGGATGAAGCTCAAGTACATGCTTTTCGCAATCCAGGACTTCCGTAGGATCATGGGTGACATGAAGCAGTGTTGTTGTTCCGGTTGAGGCAACTTTCTCAAGAAGATCGAGAATTTTACTGCGGTAGTTTTCATCAAGGCCGTGGCAAGGTTCATCAAGGATAAGGACTCTTGGAGACTTTACTGCGGCACGGAGAATAAGAACTGCGCGCTGCTCTCCGTAACTGAGGTTTCCAAAGGATTCCATTTCGCGCCCCGCAAATCCGGCAAGTTTAAGCCATGCCTTTGCAACGGCGATTTCATAATCCGTAGGCATTTCATAAAGTCCGATGCTGTCATGAAAGCCGGAAATGATTACGTTCTGCAATGAAGTTCCGCCTACCATGCGATACTCAACATGAAGACGGTAGCTTACGATTCCAAGGTGACGCTTGATGTCCCAGATGGTTTCACCAGTTCCGCGTCTGTTGCCAAAAAGATAGACCGGCTCGCGGAACACCTGCATGTTGTCACCGGTGATGAGTTCCATGATCGTGGTTTTTCCGCTGCCGTTTGGTCCACGTACAAGATAGTGATCGCCTTTTTTTACTTCCCACTCAAGGTCTACAAGAACACGATGGTCTTCCCAGCCTACATTCACCCTGTCAAACTTTATGAGACTGTCAGGGATGTGGACGGAATTGATCGTGTCGGAAATAATTTTGCTGTCGCTTTGGATTCTTGCAAGTTCCGAAAGGAAGGCGTTTTTTTCAGCTTCGCGCGTGGCATTTTTTTCAGCCTCGGCCTTTTTGAGAAGGTTTTCGTAAGCAAGGCGGTCCCCGCAGAAAGAAATTTTTCTGTCCCGGAATTCAAGGACGCGGTTAATGGAATCGGGAATCTCGTGAAAGCGTTCCATGCAAAGGATTATGTGAGGGAACGGACTTTTGTCTTCGTCATTTGCGGTCAGCTGCTTGGAAACGATGGACGTGAAAAACTCAAGGAGGATTCTGCGGGATTCCACATCAAGACCGGCAAAAGGATCGCTCAGAACAAGAAGTCTGGCCCCGGAAAGCAGGGCACGGCAAAGAAGGGTACGGCGGATTTCTCCTGTAGACATATAGCGGAGTCCACGGTCAAGAATTTTCTCCACACCGCAGAGCTTCACCTGAGGCAATGTTTCAAGACGCGATGCTATTTCAGGGAGGGGTGCATTTTTTTTGCTTGATCCGCCAAGAACTTCGCAGATGTATGCGCGTCCGGTACGGCCAATGTCCTCCTTGTCCATGTACTCGCTTTCATCGCGTTCCCGTTCCTCCTCAATCAATGAAGCGGCTTCCTCAAGGGACACGACGGCAACGCTTTTACCGAAATTATTTTCACAGCACCCGTCTGCCGAGTTTGGTTCAAAATAGAGCTGGCCTGCAAGAGCTTTTATGAAGTCCGCCTTGCCGCCACCATTGGGACCTGTAACAAGCCAGGCCTCACCTTTTTTGAAGCTCCAGTCAATCGAAGGCAAAAAAGTCTTTACTGTATTGCGGATGCAGCAGTTTTCAATATTCATCAAATTATCTGACATAAATACTTCCTGAAAAAAATACAAAAAAAATTAGACGGTGAAAGTCTATCACTTTGCCCGTAAATATTCCAACGCCCGGTTCCTTCCGTCTGAAAAGAAAACCCTTGAGCGTCATCAATCTCCATAGTAAAATGAACGGTGACTACAGGAATTGCAGTTTTTTTTGGGAGGAACATAATGAAAAAAACAATTCTTTTCACGGCCGCTGCCCTCATCGCCTCAAGCCTTTTTGCTTTTGACAACGATTTTCTTGACCCCAGGGGAAATGTAAAGAACTACACAAAAACAGAATATTCAGTATCTTCAAAATTCGGAGAATATTTCCGCACTGTAGCGGCAAAGCATGAACACACATTCGCAGACGGTTTGAGAAAGGAAACTGCCTCCTACACATCAAAAGACCAGCTGACCGACAGGATCACATACGAATACAATGGCGACAGAACTATTGCCTCAGCATCTTTCTTCGACGGTTCCGGAAAGCTTACAAAAAAAATCACCTATGAATACGCAGATGGAAAACTTAAGTCCGAAACTGAATTCAACGGAGACAATGATCTTACCGCCAAAAACATATACAAATATGAAACCGGGAAAAAAACGGAAAGCCTTTACAACAGCGACGGAAAACTTATAAGCCGCTCAATTTTTACTGTTTCCGGCGACGACAAAGTACTTGAGGCCTCCTATTATTTTGGAGACGGAACTCTTTCCCACGGTGAAAAATTCCTCTACACGGACAAGGGTGAACTTTCAGCAATCGAAAACCTTGACTCGGACAGAAAAAAGGCCGGCAAGACAGTGTTCCGTCATGACGAAAAAGGTTTTGTAAATGAAATCCAGATTTACGCAACAGACACGGACCTTATTGAACGCGACATCATCAAGACAAATGACGACGGCGATCCAGTAAGGGTAAGCGTCTATTCAATTGCTGAAAAATTCGGCGCTACGGCAAACGAACTTGTATCGATTACGGACTACACATACAACAAGTAAACCGCTGTTTTTCAAAATCTCCCTGGATGCAGGTCGGGATCCAGTGCGGACTTGGCCTGTATGGTATTTTGTGCCGTTTTTTAGTAAAATGGTGAAATGAATGCTGCGTTTACAGAACATCTTGAAAACATAGAAAAATCAATAAAATTTTTCCTTCCACAGGCTTCAAATCCACAGTGGCAGGCTGATTCATTCGGAAAGGAAAGCGAAGCCGTCAAAGCAGTTCACATACATCCACTTCTCGAGACGACAAGATCTCTGGTTGACCTTGGAGGAAAACGCTGGAGACCGTTGCTTCTCGTTCTATGCGCAAGAGCTTCTGCAAAAGATGAAGAGAAATCAAAGATCCAGAAGACAGCCTACAGTCTGGCAACCCTTGTTGAATTTGTGCACACGGCAAGCCTGATCCATGACGACATCGAGGACAAGTCAGATTCAAGGCGCGGAAAACCTGCAGCATATATCACCTACGGAACAGATACGGCCATCAACGCAGGATCCTGGCTTTATTTTCAGGCTCCGGTCTGCATAAACGCCCTGGATTGTTCCGCAGAACTTAAACTCAGGCTCTATACGACATACACTGAAGAATTGAGGAGACTTCACCTTGGTCAGGCCATGGACATTGCGTGGCACAACGACAACACAAAGGAACCTTCCCAGGACGAATACATTGCAATGGTGAAGAACAAGACGGGTACCCTTGCTTCCCTTTCTGCAAAAATAGGAACCCTTGCTTCCGGCGCCGACGAAGACACTGTTTCAAAAGCCGGAACCATCGCCGCCCAGATCGGAGCCGGTTTCCAGATCATTGACGACGTAATCAACATAACGACAGGAAACCCGGGAAAGAAACGCGGCGATGATATTGTGGAAGGCAAGAAATCCCTTCCTGTACTTTCATTCATCGAAAAAAACGCAGGCAACCCAAAGCAGATAGAAAAACTGCACCAGTGTTTCAAAACCGCGGCAAAAGATGGAATCGACAGTCCTGCCGTGGAAGAAGCCGTAACCATGCTGATTGAAAGCGGTGCCGTGGAAGAAGCCAGGGCAAAAGGTATAGAATACATTAACAGGGGTTGTGATGACTTCATCAGCCTCTTTGGGGACAACGAAGATTCCCTCCTCATCAGGGAGCTCTTTGTCTCAATGATTCCTCCATCCGCAAAAGACAAGACAGGAGAAGCAGATGCTTGAAAGCAGTGAACAGCTGAACAACCAGGCCGTACGACTTGCGTTCAAGGGTGAATATCCGGAAGCAATCGCATGCCTTAAACGTGCCATTACGGTCGAAAAGGAAAACTATCTTCTCTGGTTCAATCTTGCCCTTACCTACAGGGATGCCGGAAATTTTGACGCCGCAAAATCTTCGATGGAATATGCCCTCAGGCTGAACAGAAACAACGAAGAAGTGATAGAAGCTCTTGCAAACCTTTGCATCAGCATGGAACTGTATGATGACGCCATGTTCTACTGCATAACCGGATTTGAAGTGAATGACATGAATCCCCACTTCTGGAACACAGCAGGTGTCATTCATTTTCAGATTGAAGAATTCGAAGAAGCCGCAGATTTTTTTGAACACGCGGTCTCATTGTGTCCTCATTACCACGACGCACTGTTCAACCTGAGGGATACCTATGAACAGCTTGGAAACAAGACAGGTTACATCGAGTGCTCGAGAATTCTTGAATCATTCACAGGAAGGAACAAATGACAGAGAAGGCTCTTGTTGTTGCAACTGAAAATACAATTGAAGCAGTCCACTTTGAAAAGGAAGAATGCATCTCATGTACTACGGGATGTGCAAAGATAAAGAACTCCTTCGAGATCACAAACCCAAAGGGATTCGCGATCAAAAAAGGTTCCGTAGTCATTGTGGCCGCAAACAAAAAAGTCCAGGCTGTACAGGGTCTTTGCTCTCTTTTCATTCCTTTCCTCAGCGCCATATGCGGCTACATTTTTTCACCGGCAATCATGGCACTTTTCGGGAAAACAATTCATGATGATGCAAGGGCAGTTTTTGTACTGCTGTTTCTTGTACTTTCTGCCACCGCGGTTTACGTAATCACAAGAAAATTTCCAGTTCCGGGAAAGCCTGAAATCGTCGAGGTGCTATAGGCTGGTTCAACAGATGAGAAAAAATGTCTTTTTTGCTTTGCTGACAGTTTCAATCTTCTCTTTGTCATGCTCCCTAAAATACGAAGAACCGGTCAACACGGAAAACGTAACGCCGGAACTTCAGTTTAAAAATGTAAACTACAAGAAATATAAGAACAGAAGGCTGGATACACAGATTCAGGCGGAAGCTCTTGAACGCTACAGGGGTGACAACACGGCCTATGCGAAGAACGCGTCTTTTTTTGCCTGGGATGAGGAAGGAAACTTGAGCACTGAAGGAAAGTGTGCACTGCTTGGCATAGATTCCGACAACGACATCTATACCCTGTTCAACAATATTTTTCTTCACAACATAGACCAGAAATTCAAACTGAGGGCGACAAACCTTAAATGGAACGGAAAGACGGAACAGCTTTCATCCGGAATCAACGACACGGTCTATCTTGAGCGCGATGACATTGAGATAGAAGGGAGCGGATTTTCTGCAAGCGGAATATCAAGAAGTTTTGTCTTTGAAAACAGCATCTCCGGCATAATAAAAACCGATGACGATGAAGATGATGAATCAGAAAATATTGCCCAGACAAATGAAGGATTGGAAGAGACATCCGGGGAGATGACACTTGAAAACGAATAGAATCGCAGTTGCAGCATTGCTTCTCCTTTGTTCAGCTTTCTGCCATGCCGAAAAAATTACTTTCACTGCAAACAAGATGAGCGGTGTAGCCGGAAACAAAAACAGCGTTACAGTTCTCAAGGGAAACGCAAAGGTCAATACGAAGACCATGATAATAAATGCCGACTACATTGAACTTTCAGGAAAAGATTTCAGAATGATCAAGGCGGAAGGAAACATTTCCGGTAAAAATACAGAAAGCAATCTTGACTTCACATGCGGAAAACTTCTGTATGACAGGGAAACAAAAATTGCCACTCTGGAAAACAACGTAAACCTTGTAGACAATGACAACGATGTTGTGGCCCAGGCTCAGATTATTGAATACAACCAGGATTCGGAAGTTGCCGTCATGCAGATAAAGATCAATTTGACGCAGAAAGACAACGTATGTACTTCAGCCTATGCCATCTACAGAAAAAACGAGCAGATTCTTGAGATGAGCGGAAATCCTAAAATAGTCCAGAACGGGGACACATTCCGGGCCCAGGTGATTAAGCTGGACATGGACTCCCAGGAAATCACTCTTTCCGGCAAGGTTAAAGGTTCCGTCGTTACAACAAATATTTCCGATGAGGATGAGGAGTCTGAAGAAAACGCTGAAGGCACGGCTACGGAAAATCCGGAAGGAGAAAACACAGCTGAAAATTCTGAAGCCGCACAGGAAAAGGATGGCGACGGAACTCCGGAAAACCAGGAAGAAAACAAAACTGCCGAGGGAGAGAAAAAAGAATGAGTGACATGGCTGAACAGAACACAGACAATATCGAAAAGGAAGAGAAAAAAGATTCCCTCAGAGTTTCATCCCTTTACAAATCTTTCGGAAGAAAGCGTGTCGTAAAAGGTATTGATTTTTCCATGACTACAGGTGAAGTCCTTGGACTCCTTGGACCTAACGGAGCCGGAAAGACAACCACATTCTACATGATTGTAGGTTTCTATAAACCGACAGCAGGAGATCTTTTTCTCAACAACCAGTGCATCACTGACCTTCCAATGTATAAACGTGCACAGCGTGGCATTTCCTATTTGCCGCAGGAACCTTCCGTATTCAGAAAACTGACCGTTGAAGAAAACATATGGTCAATCCTTGAGACAAGAAAGGATCTGACAAAAGTCGAAAAAAAGCAGAGACTTGAAGAGCTTATCGATGAATTTGCCATCGGAAGAATCAGAAAACAGCAGGCCTATACTTTGTCCGGCGGTGAAAGACGCAGAACCGAAATCGCACGATCCCTTGCCATCGAACCTAAATTTCTTTTGCTGGATGAACCTTTTGCCGGAATCGACCCTATTGCGGTTGCAGACATCAAGGGCATGATAAAGCTTCTTGCCAAACGCGGAATCGGAATCCTCATTACGGACCACAACGTCCGTGACACTCTTGAAATCACAGACAGGGCCATCATCGTTTCAAACGGAACAATCATCACCCAGGGCAACAAGGAAGACATCCTCAAATCACCAGAAGCCCGTGAAATATATCTTGGAAAAGACTTCTCGATGTAGGCTTCTGAAAATAAAAAAGGTCCAGGTAATCTACGGCACAATGACCATCCTCATACCGTTGCTGTGTTCCCACTCTGGCGGGGTTTTGAGGCGGCCACTTGCATAGCACCTGAACCAATGCCTAGAGTATATTTTTATTCCGGCCTTGTGTCAATTAAGCTGTATTGCCAGCCTCCTGAAAACCGCTCCCGTCAGCACGCAAAAATTCAATTATCAACGGCAATACATTTTGATATAATGTAGACATGAAAGTAACAATGATCGGTATGGGTGCAGTAGGCGCCGTTGTTGGAAAGAGGCTCAATGAGTTTCTTGGGAAAGATAACCTTCAGTGCATTGCGGAAGGAAAAAGAATCGAAAGATACAGGAGCACCGGAATATTCATCAACGGTGAAAAAATCGATTTCAACTATGTAACGCCGGAGGATGCCCAAATCGCAGACCTTGTGATCATAGCAACAAAAAACCTTCAGCTTAAAGAAGTCCTTGTCCAGATTAAAAATTCAGTCGGTCCCGACACAGTAATCCTCTCACTCCTCAACGGAATACAAAGTGAAAGCGACATTGCAGAAGTTTACGGTGAAGAAAAAACTCTCTACGGATACATTGTAAATTTAAGTTCCACAAATGAGAAAAGCATCATCACCTGCGGTCATGAAGGAACAATCTATTTTGGTGAAAATGACAACAGCAAGTCAGATCGTGTCCTTAAAATAAAGAAACTTTTCGATGATGCAAAAGTCAATTGTGTAATACCGGATGACATACATCTGATGCAGTGGAAGAAATTCCTGCTCAACGTTTCATGCAACACCATTTCCGCCCTGTGCCGGCAGACATACAAGGGATTCCGGAATGAAGTAATGCAGGATCTGGTACGTCAGTGCAGCAACGAAGTGATTCAGGTTGCAAACGCAAAGGGAATAGCTCTCACTCCGGAAATGACAGAAGACAACATACGGATGACAGCCGCTTTGAACGACGACGGAAAGACATCCATGTTCCAGGATGTGGAGGCAAGACGGAAAACTGAAAATGACTATTTCTGCGGAACTATCGTACGCCTTGGAAAAGAGCTGGGCATTGAGACACCGGTATGTGCCCTGCTTCAACAATTGGTCAAATGCGTTGAAACCGCTTTCTAATTGAAACAAAACCCATAAAGCATTAAAATTGATACAATAAATTTTAGATACCTTAAGGAGCATTCCTATGAAAAAAATTATCAGCGGAAAAGTACGCGAAGTTTATGACCTTGAAGACGGACGCATGGTTATCGTTACAACAGACCGCATTTCTGCTTTTGATGTAATTCTTCCAACCATGATCACAGACAAGGGCAAGGTTTTGAATGCTCTTTCAAATTTCTGGTTCAACTACACAAAGGATATCTGCGCAAACCACATGATTTCTTCTGAACTCAAGGACATGCCTGAAGAATTCCAGAAGCCTGAATTCGAAGGACGCACAATCCTCGTAAAGAAACTCAAGATGGTTCCATATGAGGTTATCGTCCGCGGATACATGTTCGGATCAATGTACGAAGCATACAAAAAGGGAGAACCTTTCCTTGGCCACAGCTTCGACAAGGAATACCAGCAGGCAGAAAAGCTTGCAGAACCAATCGTAACACCTTCAACAAAAGCCGCTGAAGGACACGACATCAACGTTACTCTCGAATACATGAAGAATGACCTTGGTGAAGAACTTGGTACAAAAATCGAACAGGCAGCTCTTGCAATCTACAAGAAGTGCTACGACCATGCATACAAGAATGGAATCATCATTGCCGACACAAAGTTTGAATTCGGTCTTACAGAAGACGGAACTCTCGTTCTTGCCGATGAAGTACTTACTCCAGACTCAAGCCGTTTCTGGGATCTTTCAAAGTATGCAGTAGGTTCAAGCCCTGCAAGCTACGACAAGCAGTTTGTACGTGACTGGCTCAAGGACAACAATCTTGCTGGCGATCCTAACATCAAGGAAATTCCTGCAGATGTTGTTGCAAAGACTTCCGCAATCTACAAGGAATGCGAAATAAAGATCTGCTGCTAGACTAGATGTCAGAACACATCAATAGAAAAGGGGTATACGTTCCGCAAACAGGAATCGCATACCCCGACTCTCCAGACATTCCTCTTCTTAATCCCCCTGTAAAATACGATACAGATTTTGAAAATGATTACCCGTTTCTGGATACTTCCCTTTACGGAAAATTCAATAATTTCATAATCTATGCGGGAATATTCATTCTTGTCTTTCCACTTCAGAAAATTGTTTACGGCTTGAAGATCCAGGGAAAGGAAAACCTTAAAAAAAACAGGCATCTGTTCAAAAATGGTGCCATGACAATATCAAACCATGTTTATGCATGGGACTTTCTTGCGGTCCTGCAGGCGGTAAAATTCAGAAGACTCTGGTTTCCTGCCAGAGCACTTCAGGTAAAATCCAGTTCACGTTTCATGATCCGAGGTGCGGGAGGATTGCCGATTCCTGAAACACCGGCAGCACTTAGAAAATTCAATATGGCTTTTGATGAGCTCCACGCTAAGAAAAAATGGCTTCATGTTTTTCCTGAATGCTGCAGATGGGACTTTTACCAGCCTCTAAGATCATTCAAGAAAGGTGCTTTCAAGATGGCTTACCGCTATGACATTCCGGTAATTCCAATGGTATTTTCATACAGGGAACCTGGAAAAATCTTCAAGATGCTTGGAATAAAACACCCCTTTGTAACGCTTCACATAGGCAAACCTATCGTTCCGTCTGAAACAAAGGGGGAATCAAGAAATGAAATCTGTGATGCCATGAGAAAGGAAGCCCATGCCCAGATGGCGTCAATGGCAGGCATTGAAAAAAACAAATGGCCTGTCGAGCTTGATTAGGCTTTCTTCCACTGACTATTTTACCAGCTGTTCAAAAAGGCTGCGGCGCTTTTCATCCTGCATGAGAAGGTTCAGCTTAAACTGTCCGTCGCGACCATTTCCGCTTTTTATGCAGTTTTCCTTGTATGATTCAAAAGAATTTTTGATCATCACATGTGGAACAGGAACTGCAATTCGCAGAGAATCACGCTTGGCCTTGTATTCAATGTTGATTTCCTTGAGTTTTGCATCAACGGCATCATTGAGAACCTTTACATCTTCCGGAGAAATATTTTCATTTTCGAATTCATAGTAGATGTGGTAAACGGAATTCTGAACATCAGCAAAACCGACAAAGAAGTTCAGTTTTATTCCAGTATCTTTCTGTGCCTGTCCAACGGCATCAATAAACTGTCTTTCATGAAGCTTTTCTCCAGTCATGGAAATGATTCCGTTGATTTTCTGGACAAACTGAATGGTTGGAATCGTTCCATAGTAACCTGTAACTTCAATGAGATCGTTCATGTTGTAGCGATAGAGGCCTGCATATGTCGTGACAAAAATCGAATAGCGTTTTCCAACTTCAAGTTCATGAAGCTGAAGGAATTTTGGATTTTCATTATCCAGGTCCGACGCCTCGATGAATTCAAAATAGTGGAAATGTGGGAAAAGAACAGTATCACTTTTTCCATTGAGAACAAGACCTGCACGGCACTCGGATGCAAAATACGAGAATTCCTGATAAAGGATGTTCTTTGGGAAGGAGTCCGTAAACTTGTTCATGTAAACCTGTGTATTGCCGCATTTCCAGGTTGTAAGGATCTGAAGGTTAGGCCAGTAGTGCTTTGGAAGGATATCAGGATGTTCCGCCTTGAGTTTTCTGAGCTCCTGTGCCCTTTTTGGATTTGGCTCGAATGTTGGTGCCAGTGCCTTTCGTACTTCCGGAGAAACATCAATTTTTTCGTTGAGAGTTCCGCATTCAATATCTTTCACATAATCGTCAAAGAACATGTTCACATTGTTCTGCATCTCAACGATTGTCGACGGATTTGCAGTAATGATAATGTGTATGTCCTGCTCAATAGCAATACGCATGAGGGTATAATATCGCGCAGTGTAATCAGTGATATCAAAAACTTCAGATGGTGTTGAATGAATAGGTTTTACAAAATCAGGAATGTCCCGGCGAGTCACACCAGATACCGAACCATAAACAGTTCCGTCCGGTGCATATCCTTCAATTGACTTACCCACGATGGAAAGTTCAGGACCAAAGAAACTTTTCTTTCTGTGCATGATGAAGGTATAGAGCCACAGCTTTGTCATCTTGTTATAGATGTTGTCGTAATACTCATTTGTAACAGGAATCCACTTAGGCTCTTTAGTAGTTCCGCTTGTAGTCGCATACATCTTTGGCTTGCCAGGGAAAAGCACATTCTCCTCGCCATGCTTATGACGTTCTACAAAAGGGCGAAGATCTTCATAGTCCTGGGGCGCAACATTTTTCTGCCACAGGTCGAAAAGCTCGTCATCATTTTTTGCCGCGAGAATCTTTTCAAAATTGTGGCTTTTACCCCACTCCGTATTCTTCGCATATTCGAGAATTCCACGGAGTGTTCCGGCTGAAGATTTTTTACAGTTTCTAGCTGCCTTCTTTACCTTAAGAAACTGTACACGACCTGCAAACCAAAGAGCAGAAGTAATGAGCCAAGGATTTCCATTTTTCAGTGCCATAATTTATCTCCCAAAATTCGAAGCTCCCCTTTCATAAAAAAGTTTAGTATTTTTGGATAAAAATTTCAAATCATGACAACAACCAGGACGAATCATTTTTTTGCGGATGGAATATAAAGAACCTTGCCTATTTTGAGGATGGCATTTTCACTTATTCCGTTTGTATCACACAGAGCCTGAACTGTGACACCGAATTTTCTTGAGATGCTCCACAGGGAGTCACCTTTCACCACAGTGTATTTGAACGGAAATTCTATAGGCTGAATTTTCGAAACGGCATTCTCAACAGCTTCTTTCATTCCCAGCGGCAATCTGATTTCATACTCTGCGGCAGGCGGAGTGAATCCTTTTGTCAATGCAGGATTTAAATGTTTCAGCGTTTTCTCACTTATGCCGGATTCCTTTGCGATGGCAGCCAGCATGTATGGTTTTCTCACCTTCACATAATCAAAGGCGGCATCCCTGACCTGAACAAGTTCCTCATATTCCTTATCATGGCGTGGAAGATCGACGGAATATTTTTCCGGATTCGTCGCAATGTCGGCTATGGCTATGAGCTTTGGAATATATTCTGCAGTCTGTCTTGGAATTGCCTTTTTTTCAACCAGAAGCCAGTAGTCATTTGTCTTTGCTTTCTTTATGGAGCGGGTCATAGCTCCATTGCCACAGTTGTATGCCGCAATCGCAATCAGCCAGTCATTGAAAATTTTGTAGTTGTCCTGAAGTTTGGAAATTCCGGCCTGGGTTGAAAGCCACGGATCATATCTTTCATCTACATATTCATTAAGTTTCAGAAAAGGCCTTACACTGTTGGCCATGAACTGCCACATTCCTATGGCTCCGGAACGGGAGCGCACGGAAGTCTTATATCCGGATTCAACAACAGGAAGATATTCAAGCTCAAGAGGAACTTCTCTTTGAGAAACGCAGTTCCTGACGTAGATTCTATATTCAACGGCATTCTCAAGAATTCCGCGAAGAATTTTCTGCCATTTTTCTGAAAGGTAGATATTCCTCCAATATTCAACCTCAGGTCTGTCACCGTACAGTTCAACAAGACTGTATTTAGTTTCATTGACAAGCGGAAGTTCCGGGGACTCCTCGATTATTTCCTTGGAATCAACAAGTTCAAATCCATCCCGAGTTTTTTTCTTATCTTTTTTACCTTTCTTCTTTTCTTCAGCCTTTTTATCTGTACCGGATTTTTCTTTGGCGGAATTATCATCTACTACAGCATTTTCACCAGCGGCTTCAGTATCAACAGGTTTTTCTTCGATAAATATATTCAAGTCCGCAGGAGCTTCTTCCGGCTGTTCCTGGGCATATAAAAAAATTGGAAAAATCAACAGCAAAACGAGCAATTTCTTAAGATGCAAAATCATGTTCTAAATTTAGCATAAGCACAATTTGTTGTAAATTGCAGTTAGAATTTGATTATTTTAGAATATGCCTTTATCATATTATGAGGTGAGATGAATCCCTCTGAAACTGGATTTTTTCATTTCCAGCAGAGAATAAAGGCAGGATGGTAAATATGGATGGAATTCTAACTTCCGAAAACTTCAAAAAATTCATGGAGAATATTGCAGTCGACAACTATCACAACATGAAAGACATGGAAGCTGGATTTAAAAAGCATCTGCAGCTTATTTCAAAGGAAATCAAACTTGGTCAAATCAGTGTAGTCTATATAGCACCAAAAACACTCCATAATCCAGAAGGCTTACGATCATTTCAGGTTCTGTTCATTTCCCCGGAAGGTTTTGATGATGTGCCATACGAAAAAGTTTATGGTACTGGGGAAGGCGGAACTATAACACTGACATTCAATCCATTGCCTGATGTTGAATGGACTGATGCGGAATTAAAGGAAATCGATCTCATAGGTAATATTTTTTCCATGGTCTCGACAAAAACCAGATTGACTCAGAAAATAATCGAAATGTCGAACATCATAAATTCATTGCAAAGACAATAAGCTTTAAAATTAAAAAAGACTGTCTGGCAGATACATGACATTCTGTTCATGAAACATAAGTGCCGGACAGTCCTTTATATTTTAAATTGATTTACAACGTTTCAAGCTGGGGTGCCTGGCTTTCGTCTTCAGCATCTTCCTTTTCAGGAGCCTTCTTTTCTTTTATATCGTCTTCAGTTGCTTCAAAGGTCGATCTCAAAGCTCCCTGCACAAGATAAATGCTGGACTTGTCGTCAAGACGCGCATAGCACTGACTTCCGGTTGCAGTATTCTTTCCGACAACAATTCTTCTCAGGAGTTTTGTAGCACCGTAAGCTTCGACGATGATGGCACCGTCAAATCCATAGCGCTCATTGTCGGCGGCGGATCCGGAAGAAACAGTTCCAAGGACCTTTATCTCGTTGACCGCATTTACAATTCCGTTTGCACGGTTAAGCTGGCATGGAACTTTTGATTCACCGACAAACCAGCTGTCATTCTCCTTGGCAATTGAAAGCATCGTTCCGTTGTTGTTGATGAGGACAAAATCAATGTCCCCATCCGTCGTAACGATCTTAACATTCGTTCTGGCTTCAGAAACAAGCTGAACGGCATAGACCACAGCAAGAACTGCAACTACAGAAAGCAAAACTACTTTTCTAACAAATTTTCTGCACATAACTTAGTCCCCCATTCTTGGATCGTGTGGATTGTACATCTTGCGGATTTTTTCCCTGTAATTCTTTCTGAAAATGAAAACAAGGAATCCTCCCAGAACAACAAGAACTGCAAGACCAAACTGATTGAAATATTTAACAGCAAGGGCAACACCTGGTTTCACATCCTTAAGTGCATTGGAACTCAGGTTCTTTGTTCTCATGAGACAGAGATCTTCCTTTCCGCACATGTAATCAACGGCATTGCGGAGGAAGCAGGCTATAGGCTCGTTTGAATTTCTCTGGATGAGCTGGGCATTTGTAATCATGGAAGTTCCGGAAACAAAAATCTTTGCCTTCTGCTTTCCAGTAAGGATATGGGACTTCGATTCAAGTTCTCCCTTGTTCTCATTTTCATCCACAGGAGCGTTGAAATATGCGCTGTCAAATATTCCTTCTGCGAGTACACAAAGATCCCTTGAAGAAAGTTTTGACTCATCCGACGGAACTCCAAATGCAAGAGGACTCATGACAAACTGCTCTGTTACAGGAACCGTCCATGAACGTGGAGAAGATTTTGCAAGAACAGTAAGACTGATGTTTTTATTTGCTTCTGCCGCAGACACATCAAGGGCAAATGGCTCAAGGAAGAATACGTCACTGAGATTCTTTGTGATGGAATTTTTCTGGCTTAAGCAGTTTTTCTGGATTCTTGGAACATACCAGAAATTGAGTTTTCCGTACTGCTGGTTCATCTGAACGAAGCATTTTTCATCAAGAACGTATTCACTGCCACATTCAATTCCATACTTTGAAAGAATTTTCTCAAGTCCTGTACGAACAGGTCTATATACCGGTTGCTGGTAGTTCTGGATCTCATCATATGAATCAACAAGGAACATGACATTTCCGCCACGCATTATGAACTGGTCGATTTTATAGAGCTCCTTTTCGTCGAAGGCTTCCTTTGGCCCGTTGATGATTACGGTTTCAGCGGCAGACGGAATTTCATTTTCCGCAAGATTTACTTCCTCGAGTGTATATGCTTCAGAAAGAAGTTCACGGAAATTACCGGCATCATTTTCATCATTGATATTTCTTTCACCATGACCTGTGATATAAGCGATGAGAGAAGTTTTTGAAACAAGGCTCTCGACGGAACTGGAGATATTTTCCTCAAGATTATCAAGGCCCGAAATCACATATGAGAAAATTGCATTTGTAAGTCCAAGAGGAACAACGCGGAATTTGTCACCGTATTCAAGGATGAGACCTACTGTTCCGTGGCTTGTTCCGCCATTTTCATTCCTCCAGGACACGGACTGAAGGCCATACTTTGAAGCTGCTTCTTCCGTCTCTGATTCACCTGGATTTATTTTTTTATACTCGATTCTTCCACGGAACTTTTTGTTCACTTCAGAGAAAGCTTTATCCACAACGGCATCAATCTTATTGAAGTTTCCGATGTTGAATTTAGAAAGTTCCTCGGTCTTATAAAGAACAAGCTTTACATTGTCCGAAAGTCCTGTAAGGATGTTTGTATTGGCAATGATTTTACCGATGATACCGGTGATCCTATATTCAAGTCCATCGCTTGACGTAATTCCGTCCAGTCTTTCAATCTGGTCAGCATAGACAATAGCAATACCCATGTAGGCATTTTTAAGGCCAACCTCGTTGTTCTTGACTTCACGGACCTGCATCATCTGCATTCCATAACCGCGGGCAATTCTCTGGTTTTCAGGCTTGTCCATATCAAAGAATTCATAGGTGAATTTTTTACCCGCTGAAGTCTTGTATTCAGAAAGAAGATCCTTAAGGTACTGCTCAACGTTAGAGTAAGGAGCCGGAAGATTTTTTGAGAAGAAAACCTTCACGCTCATAGGTTCTTCAAGATTGCCTACAACTTCACGGCTTGCAGAAGAAAGCGAATATGACTTTGCCTGTGTAAGGTCGGCTCTAAAAAAACATCTTGCGGCAACCATATTGAGAAGCACAACCGCAATGATAAAAAGCCACACGTCACTTGCCGAGCTTTTTATCCATGAAATAAATCTGTTATTCTTTTTCATTTTTCAACCCTTCCTCTCGTTGTCAAGAACATTAACTGTGAGTACCAGGAAAACTGAAGTCACAGAAATGAAATAAAGAATATCACGGGAATCAATGATTCCTCTTGCAACAGAACGGAAATGAGCCTGTGCAGAAATAAATGATGCGACAGGAACAGCAACTCCCGGAAGGAATATTGCAAACATAAGAACAAAAGTCAGGAAAAGACAGATTGAAAGCGCAAGCAGGAATGCCACAATCTGATTCTTTGTCACTGATGAACAGAAAATTCCAATGGCTGAAAATGCCGCCGCAAGAAGGATTGCCCCGAAATATCCGCCGATAACAGGACCGGCATCGATTCCGCTTGATGCAAGACAGACACAGGTAAGCACGTAGAACAATGTAGGTGCCATCATTGCAAGGGTACATACGAGAACTGCAAGATACTTTCCGGCAACAATATCCCATGTTTTTACCGGAAGTGTAACCAGGGGCTCGATGGTTCCGCTTTTCTGCTCTTCACTGAAAACACGCATTGTCAAAGCAGGAATCAGGAAGCTGAAGAATATCGGAAGAAGCTCGAAGAAGCCTCTCAGCTCAGCCCTGTTCATCAGAAAGAAAGTCATGAAATTGAAAATTCCCGAAAGCAGCAGGAACATGGCACCAACAATATAGGCAACAGGACTTGTAAAATAGGCGGAAAGTTCTCGCTTCATGATTACAGCCCAAGGCATAGATTTCTTTATTTTTGAGTCGTTCATTCAGAAACCTCCACTTCCTTTTCCGCTGACGATGTAAGGATCTTGAATACATCTTCAAGACTGTTTTTCTTCATCTGGAGTTCATAAAGCGGAAATTCATTTTCAACACAAAGTCTTGCTACCTGAGGACGGATCTCCGTAGCACCGGAAACAGAAAGTCTTGATTCGATTTTATCTTCAACAGTTTTTACAGTGACTCCGGTCACACCGGCAATGACAGAAAGCTTTTCCCTGAGCTGGGATTCAATTCCGCCTGAAAGAAGAATAAAGAATTTCAATGAATTCCACAAAACACTCCGTTTAGAGGAGCAGCAGAAACAGGCTGCAAGATGTATGGATTGTGGTGTTCCATTTTGTCAGGCAGGTAAGATGATTAACCTGGTACCTGAAATCAATGACTGCGTATACAGAGGAAATCTTGAGCAGGCATATAAGAGACTTAGTAAGACACATGCATTTCCAGAATTTACTTCTAGAGTTTGCCCAGCACTTTGTGAGGCTGCATGTACATGTGGATACGGCGGTGACGCTGTATCAACTAAAGAGAATGAGCGTACAGTTATAGAGTATGCTTATGAGCACGGATTAGTAGGTAAGAAGCCAGAAGGACCTAGAACAGGCAAGAAGATTGCTGTAATCGGTAGTGGCCCTTCAGGATTATCAACAGCATACTGGTTGAATTTCCGTGGACATGATGTTACTGTTTACGAGAGAAGTGACAGATGCGGTGGACTTCTTAGATATGGTATTCCTAACATGAAGCTTGAGAAGAGCGTTATTGATAGACGTATCAAAGCTATGGAAGA
>CALELJ010000229.1 GCA_937902445.1 uncultured Treponema sp.
GATTTTGGTAGTATTACTACCTGCTTTCAATTTTACATTTCATTATAGCGGGGTTACATATGGGCGGAATTTTTGGTGTTGCTTCTAAAAGCGATGTTTCTTTGGATCTCTTCTTTGGAGTAGACTATCATTCACATCTGGGTACACGCAGGGGTGGACTTGCGGTTTTAAGGGAAGACGGAACTTTTGAGCGTTCGATCCACAACATCTCCAATTCTCCATTCAGAACAAAATTTGACAGTGACATCAATGACATGCACGGCCATCTTGGTATCGGCTGTATTTCCGATTATGAAGCCCAGCCTCTGCTTGTCCACAGCCACCTTGGCAGCTTTGCCATCACAACGGTCGGTATCGTGACAAACAAGGATGAACTTGTTCAGGATATCCTTGATGCATCTAAGACCCACTTCCTTGAAATGTCAGGCGGTGAAATCAACCAGACTGAACTTATTGTTGCCCTCATCAACCAGAAAAATACAATTGCAGACGGAATCAAGAACGTCCAGGAAAAAATCAAGGGTTCCATTACTTTGATGGTCATGACCAAAGACGGAATTTACGGAGCCCGTGACAAGCTTGGCCGCACACCTTTAGTAATCGGCCAGAAAGACGAAGGTTTCTGTCTCAGTTTTGAAAGCCATGCATACATCAACCTTGGCTATAAGGACTACAAGGAACTTGGGCCTGGTGAAATTGTTTTTGTCACACCGGAGAAGGTAGAGCAGATCCAGAAGCCTGGCGACAAGATGAAGATCTGTACTTTCCTCTGGATCTACTACGGTTATCCTACGGCATGCTACGAAGGTGTCAACGTTGAGCAGATGAGATACAACTGCGGTGCATACCTTGCAAAACGCGATGCTGAAAACAATATAAAGCCAGACTGTGTAGCTGGTGTTCCTGACAGCGGAACCGCCCATGCCGTTGGTTATGCAAATGAAAGCGGTGTTCCCTTCAGCCGTCCTTTCATCAAGTACACACCTACATGGCCACGCTCTTTCATGCCTACAAACCAGAACCAGCGCAACCTCATCGCACACATGAAGCTTATTCCAGTCCAGCAGCTCATCAAGGACAAGAGCATTCTTTTGATCGATGATTCCATCGTCCGCGGAACTCAGCTGCGCGAAACAACAGACTTCCTTTATGAAAGCGGAGCAAAGGAAGTACACGTGCGCCCGGCATGTCCTCCTATCATGTTTGGCTGCAAGTACCTTAACTTCAGTCGTTCTAAGAGCGAGATGGACCTTATCGCACGCCGCGTTGTCCGCCAGTTTGAAGGTGAGAATGTAAGCGATGAAGTGCTTGCAAAATACTGCGACCCGGACACACCGGAATATGCAAAGATGCTTGAAGAAATCCGCAAGCAGCTTCACTTCACGACACTCAGATTCCACCGTCTTGACGACATGCTTGACAGCACCGGCCTTGACCACTGCAAGCTTTGTACTTACTGCTGGAATGGTGTTGAATGAAAGTACGTCCTGTACTTTCATTCAACGACAGAAGTTGCGGAGCAACTTCTGTCAGGTTATCTTGTTTTCCCTTTGAGGCGACGTCCTGTCGCCGGTAGTTATGTGGCTGCAATGCCCCTGTCATGACTACTTACTTTTTTCACTTCTTTTTTTTCCTCCTAAATGGTATAATGTCTTACTTTTTCAGACGGAGGAAAAATATGGAAAAGTTCTTTAAACTTAAGGAAAATGGCACCACAGTTTCTAAGGAAATCGTGGCCGGTATCACAACATTCCTTCTTGCCGTAAACCCAGGAATGCTCAGCGCAGTCGGAAACGGAATGACATTCCCTGCAGTATTTACTGCAACTGCAATTTCTTCAGCCATCGCAACTCTTGTAATGGCACTTTGGGCAAATCTTCCTGTTGCACTTGCACCTGGAATGGGTCTCAACGCTTTCTTTACATTTACAGTATGTATGGGAATGGGTTGTTCATGGCAGCTTGCTTTGACTGCAGTTCTCATCGAAGGTATCATCTTCATCGTCCTTTCCATTTTTGGAATCCGTGAAAAAATCATCAATGCAATTCCAGCCGGAATGAAAAAGGCTGTTGCTGTAGGTATCGGTCTTTTCATCGCTCTCATCGGTCTTGCAAATGCAGGAATCGTTGCAGGTGATACAGGTACAATCATCGGTTTTGTAAACTTTGACATGGCTCACCCGGCTGCAATCGTTGCAATGATCGGCCTTGTTCTTACAATTGTTCTTTATCTTCTTAAGATTCCAGGAGCAATCCTCATTGCCATCCTTGCTACAACAGTAATCGGCATTCCTTTCGGCGTGACAGCAGTTCCGGATGGATGGTCTCCATTCAGCCTTCCTGCAGCACCTCTTCTTTTCAAGTTTGACTTTGCAGGTGTTCTTTCAATCAAGTTTGTTGTAATCGTATTCACATTCCTCTTTACAGACCTTTTTGATACAGTCGGAACTTTGATGGGCGTTACACAGCAGGCAGGTCTTGTCAATGAAAAGGGTGACATTCCAAACGCAAAGGCAGCCCTCATGTCTGACTCAATCGGTACAGTAGTTGGTGCATGTCTTGGTACATCAACAGTTACTTCATATGTTGAATCAAGCTCAGGTGTTGCAGCAGGCGGACGCACAGGTCTTACATCAGTGACAACAGGCGTTCTTTTCCTTCTTGCACTTTTCATGACACCGATTTTCCAGCTCATTCCAAGTGCAGCTACAGCTCCAGCCCTCATTTTCGTAGGCTTCCTCATGCTCCAGCAGGTTGTTGACATCGACTGGAAGGATCCAACAGAAGGAATTCCTGCTTTCGTTACAATCCTCGTAATGCCATGTGCATACTCAATTGCAAAGGGTATTGCCTTCGGTATGATCGCATATGTAATTGCCAAGGTTGCAGGAAAGAAGACAAAGGACATTCCTGTTGCAACTTGGGTTCTTGCAGTTATCTTTATTGCAGACATCATTTTTGAAGCTTTGAAATAATTTTTTCATGTGAAAATACTACCAGTTAGTACGAGTCCGTCAAAACCGCTAGCTAGCGTCGCTACACGCACAGGGCGGCAAGGAAACTATCGTTCCGCCCTGTGAGAGTTTTTGACGGCCTCTTCCTGCCTTCTCGTATTTTCACATGTCTATTTTTTATTATTCATTGAAAAATATCGCATCAAAAACTTGAGGAGAGAAGGAGAAACGACTATGTCAGAAGAAAAATATGTACGCCCAACCTGGGATGAATATTTTATGGAAGTTGCCCGTACAATTGCAAAACGCGCCACCTGTGACCGCGGCCGCAGCGGATGTGTCATTGCCAAGGACAACCAGATTCTTGTGACAGGTTACGTAGGTTCTCCTGCAGGTTTGCCTCACTGTGATGAAGTCGGTCATCTTATGAAGAAAATGATTCACGATGACGGATCCATTACCCAGCATTGTGTACGCACCGTTCACGCGGAACAGAATGCCATATGTCAGGCTGCAAAAAGGGGCATCTCCATTGACGGAGCCACCGTATATTGCCGTATGACTCCTTGCCGCACCTGTGCCATGCTCATAATCAACTGCGGAATAAAAAGGGTAGTCTGCGAAAAGCACTACCATGACGAAAAGGACAGCATGGAAATGTTCAGGACTGCTGGAGTTAAGATTGAGCACCTTGAAGATTCCGTTCAGTCTTACGAAAACATGTAAAAAAAGCAAAAACGCAGGAAAGGTTCAGCAAATGGAAGAAATTACCCAGGAATTTCCAGATTGGACAACTTATGACAACTGGCTCATAAAAAACAACAACAATTATTCAATAACAAGCCTCAATGAGGTAAACGGAAAGATTGTCGCCGTTTATTTTGACAAACAGGCTGTTTCTGCCGAAAATGGCGAAAATAACGGAAAATAGGGCAAAATTGGTTCATTTCATAGCAAAAAATTTGTTGTAATTGCTTGCATTTATTCATAGAATTAATTATCTTTATGATTGTTACCGACCAGTCGGTAACTTTTTTAAACTATGAAGAATACAAGAGAAATCATCATAAAATCAGCGTTCTCATTTTATACGAAACCGGTGTTTTCGAATATTTCTCTTTCAATGATTGCGTCCAGGGCCGGCATCACAAAGACTGCCATCTACAGGCATTTTTCAAGCCGTGAGGATTTGGACAGGGCCATGTACAATTTTGTATATGATGAACTGTTCAATGTCCTGAAGAATTTCAGCCCGGAAAAGAAGGACGATGACTTTTCCATTCTTGAGGATGTAATCATTCTTCTCATGACCCACAGGGAATATGTGTATTACCTGATTTCCACCTGCAATGACATTGTGGTGGACAAGTTCCTTCTAAGGTTCAAGGATATGGGGCTTTCCCTCTTTGACAATCTTTTTTCACCAGAGGGAACAGTAAAGGACATGGAAGCATATAAGAATGCCGTCTATATGGCCGGCAACATCATTTATTTCCAGGTTGTCCGCAGCAAACTTCTTGACTGCATGAAGATTGAGGACAAGTATACCGAGATCAATGAATATGCTTCAAAACTGAGTAGATTCCTTAAAAAAGGACTTGGGCAGGACGTTTCAGTGCTCAGTGCGTTCCGTCTTGCCTCATTGGATAAACTTTGCATGGAAAGTCTGTCTGATGTTGCGCCGGTAAACAAGATTTTTGAATCCGTCGCTTCAATCGTTGGCGAAAAAGGCATTCAGGGAGTTACCGTTGAGTCGGTCGCCAAGGGAATAGGGCTTGCAAAAAGCAGCATCTATTCGAAGTTTGAGAACAAGGCCCAGATGATACAATCCCTCATCCACAAGGAATTTGAGGAAATGTTCATAATTATGAGCAGGAACGTGAAGGAAGCCAGAAGCAATACGGAACGTGCCTATATCATGATGGAGACTGAACTTCTCTATTTCATGAAGAAGCCGGAACTGTATACCGTCGGCCAATGGCTTCAGTTTCAGAACAGCGGAGAACTGGTTCATGATGATTCTGAGCATGAAAGGATCTTCAAGGATTATCTGGATGAAATCAAGCTTTATGATGTCTATCCGGAACTTGGTCTGCCATGCGAGGATTTCAGGATAATAACGTCGTGGATTCTTATGATGCCTGTATTCCTTTACATGCACACAAGAAAACAGAACATGTCGCCTGAGGTTGTTCAGGGGATGTTGAAAGATATATTTTTCATGATGGAAAAAGGTATTTAGGAGATAAGAGGGGAATATGATGCACAAAAACAAATTATTTTGCTTGATTTTTGCTTCACTTGGTTTGCCTGCATTTATGTTTGGACAGAACAATTCGGGAAACGAAAATGTTACCGAACAGTCGGTATCAATTACTGTTGAACAGGCTGTCGCCCACGCATTGGTATACAGCAGTTCATTGAAGTCTGCCGACATCGATCTTGCAATGAAAGAACGTGCCGGAAAGAACGGATACAATGTCCTTCTGCCTACAGTTCAGGCAACAGCAACCATGTCACGAGCCAGTGAGGACGCCATCAGCGCAAGTCTTCCTGCCGGCATTCCGATTGAGATAACTGAAAGCATGCACTGGACTGGAATTGTCGGTTTTTCAGCAAGCTGGAACCTGTCCCTTGCATATATCAACCAGATCAAGGCTGCAAAGGCGGGATATGAAGCCGGAAAACTTTCCTGGGAACAGACCCAGCGGGAGACAAAGGTAAATGTCCAGAAGCTTTTTTATGGACTTCTTCTTCAGCAGGAATCACTGAAACTTGACAGGGTCTCACTGGAAAACTCACGACAGAGATATGTTCAGGCTGAACAGAACTACAAGAATGGTGCGGTTCCTGAAATGCGTCTGCTCCAGACTCAGGTAGCCTATGAGAACCTCAAGCCTGAAGTGTCAAAGGCTGAACGTGAATTCAAGAACCAGCTTGATACTTTCGCTTTTCTTATCGGATATCCTGTTGGAACAAAACTTGAGCTTTCAGGTTCCATCAACCCAAAGTATATTGATGTAAATTATGACGACCTGATGCAGCTGTATTCCGAAAACAGCCTTGACTATCAGTCCCTTGAGAAGAACATTGAGATTCTCAAGATGAATCTTTCATCGCTTAAACTTGGCATCTATACTCCGGCCCTTGCCTTGAACTATTCATTCCAGCCTATGCTCACGAATTTTCTTGAAGCCGACAAAGGCGGATATCCGGGTGGTGACTGGAAGGACCGCAATGGAAGTTTCAGCATGACTCTTGCCTGGAACCTTACAAATCTTCTTCCATGGTCAGGCAACAGGCAGACAGCAAAGGACCTTGAGAGCAACATAGAGAAACTTGAAATCAGCCGTGGAATGCTTCTTGAAAACCAGAAGATTTCCATCAGAAAGGCTGTAGATACCCTGAATGATGCCAGGGAACAGATCGATGTCATGGCACGCAACATCAAGCTTGCCCAAAGATCCTATGACATGACTGCACGAAGCTACAGGAACGGTACTACGGAACTTCTTGATCTCCGTGATGCCGAGAAACAGCTTAACCAGGCCAAGCTTGGACTGGAAAGCCAGAAGTTCAATTATATTTCGGCTTTGCTTGACCTTGAGACCGCGCTTAATACAAGTCTTCAGGTTGAAGCAACAGATACAAAAAAGATAGAGACAGCAACTGCTGTAGAAGGGGAATAAACATGAAAGCAACTAGAATTATTATTTTTGCAGCATCAGTTTTCGCAGCTGTTGCAATGGTTTCCTGCAAGGGAAAAAAGGCTGAGGAAAAGAAGGTTGAAGAAATCCAGGAAACTGTATACGCAGTAAACACCTTCAGGACAAAGCCTGGCAATCTTGATGATTATCTTGAATTCGGTGGAGATGTTTCTTCAGTTTCTGCCATCGATGTTCTTCCGGATACAAACGGAAAACTTACTCGCACTCTTGTTACTGTCGGCGACAAAGTAAAGAAGGATGACATCATTGCTTATGTTGATGCAAGCCGCCCTGGTATGAATTATGCAGCAAGCCCGGTAAAGGCTCCTGTAAGCGGAACTGTAACTTCATTTCCTTTTTCAGTTGGAGCTACTGTAGCTGCAAGCATGTCCATTGCCAAAATCAGTGATACTAAAGACCTTCAGATCAAGGTAAACATTCCGGAACGCTTTGTAAGCCGCATTAAGCTCAACCAGAAGGCACAGATTACATTTGACTCATATCCTGCAGATGTTTTCAATGCAGAAGTCTATGAAGTAAGCCCTGTTCTTGACAGCGTAAGCCGTACAATGGCCATCAAGCTTAGAATCGTTCCAACAGATCCAAAGGTACGCGTAGGCATGTATGCCCGTGTCAAGCTTGTAACAGAAAGCGTTCATGATGTCATTGTTATTCCGTCAAATGCTGTGGTAAAGCGCGAGGGAAAGACATATCTCTTTGTTGTTTCGGACAATAAGACAGAAAGCGGAAAACCTACTGTAAGTCTTGTTCCTGTAAAGCTTGGAATTACTGTTGATGATGTTACGGAAATTGCAGAAGGCCTGAAAGTTGGTGATGAGATCGTAGTGAAGGGACAGTCCCTCCTCAACGATGGTGATGCCATCAGCATCCTTGCAGTTGTTAACGAAGAAAGATAATAGGATTTATACCATATGAGTATTTCAGAGACATGTGTTAAAAAACCAGTAACAACCTTGCTTTGTTTTTTCATGGCAATAGCACTTGGTATTTACTGTACATTTAATCTTCCGATGGACATGTATCCTAACATGACTTTGCCTTATGTCATGGTAATCACCCAGTATGAGGATGCCGGTCCTGAAGAAGTAGAGCAGAGCGTTACAAGAACACTTGAATCGGTATTGTCCGGTTTGAGCGGCCTTAAGACCATGAACTCCCAGTCGGCTCTGGGCATGAGCCTTGTGTTCCTTGAATTTGACTACGGTGTCGATCTTGATGTTGCCGGTGGTGACATCCGAGACAAGATAGACATGATCCGTGGTTACCTTCCGGATGATGCCGAAGCACCTATCGTAATGAAGCTTGACCCTTCAATGATGCCTATCATGTTCTATGCCATTGAAGGTGAACGTACACCTGAGGAACTGCGCCAGTATTCAGAAGACGTAATTTCAAAACGCCTTGAACAGATTGACGGCGTTGCCAGTGCCAATGTTATTGGTGGGCGCGAAAAG
>CALELJ010000230.1 GCA_937902445.1 uncultured Treponema sp.
TACAACATAGCTGAGGCTCACCATATTGTGTGTTATACGCACAGCCCACTAGGCTGGAAGATGGCAAACTTAAGAGTAAAATAGGGAGGATAGTGTCATACTGAACTTGATTCAGTATCTCATGAGAAAGAAAAAATGTATTTTGAGAGTTTATGTAAAGAACTTAGCGCATTAAAGGAAATAGAAGGCATAGCTTTAGGTGGTTCTAGAGCTGGAGAATCTTTTGATCAGAACTCAGATTATGATTTATATGTAAGTTCAGTACCTTCAGAAGCTATAAGAAAATCAATTCTGCAAAAGTATTGTTCTTATATGGAAATCGGGAATTCATACTGGGAACTGGAAGATGATTGTACACTTAAAAATGGAATTGATATTGATATTTTATATCGTGATATTAAAACTTTTGAGCAAGGTATTGAAGATGTAGTTGTTCATGCAAACAGTCATAATGGTTATACAACTTGTATGTGGCATAATCTTTTAAACTGCAAAATCCTGCTTGATAAAACTGGTGAACTTACACAATTAAAAGAAAAGTATAATATTCCATATCCCGCTCAACTGAAAAAGAACATTATTGATAGAAATATGAAACTCCTCCATGGATTTTTACCATCATACGAAGGTCAGATTAATAAAGCTTTGAAGCGCGGAGATAAGGTTGCCGTGAATCATAGAATAGCAGCTTTTATGGAATCTTACTTTGATGTTATTTTTGCCCTTAATGAAATGACACATCCTGGAGAAAAAAGAGAGGTCTTATTTGCAAAAAAAGGGGCAAAAAAACTTCCAGTAAATTTTGAAGAGAATATTGACAGTTTATTCAGCAGTATTTTTGACGATTCCAAAAAAGAAAATGTACCAAAACTTCTTGCTGATATTGTAGAAAATATCTCCTGTATTATTTGCAGTGTGAACGTATAACACGCATTTCAAAACCGACAAACGGTCAAGCCTGCTGCGGTACAACCAGTTGTTATACGCACAGTTCACTGGACTGGAAGAGGAAGTAAGTACGCGACATTCGTCGCTTATTTAAATCAACAGAAATTATTTTAAATAAAAAAAGGAGAGTTTATTTATGAATCTTTATCAAAGAACTTATTTCATAAGTATTTTAGTATGTGCTATCGTTTTTCTTGCCATTTCATTTTACGCTTTTTTATCAAAAAATCCGATTAATTTTTGGGCAGGAGAAAAAATATCTGCCAGCCAGGTAACTGATGTAAAAAAGTATAATCAAGCAAATGGTAAAATGTGGATAATTTATGGAATATGCTGGTTGATTGCTGCAATAATAGGTCTGTTTAATATTAGAATCAGTGCGATTGTTGTAGTGGTTTTCTGTGTAGGAGTTGTTATACTGATTTTAGTAAATAAAAAAATCAGAAAGCAATATTTTAAAATTTAATTGACTAATAATATTTTTAGCGATAAATCAGAGGATACTCTTCCGGATTTTCAAGACTTTCTAATTCAATATCTGCATCCAGCTCTTCCCAATGAAGGTCTCCAGAAAAGTCTGTTGTAAAATTAACGATTTGACTTGGAGTTGCAGTTTCAAAAACAGGATATTCTTTATCGTTTGTGAGTAGCCAGATTCCGAAAGGTGAAATATTAGCTACTTCTGTTTTAGTTGCAACAAAAGTGCTTGTTCCAGTCTGCATTAAAGAACAACGGGGACAGCCTCCTAAGCAATCCGGTAATTGTCTTTGTGACGGAAGTTTAATATTCTAATGGCTATGAAAAATTTGAATTTGAAATATATCTTCAGCGCAGGACTTATGCTGACTGCCGCAATTTGGGGATTCGCATTTGTAATTGTTAAGGACAGCCTGAACTATATCGGCCCTACATGGATGGTAGGAATACGGTTTACAATCGCTGCGGTATGCCTTTCTTTGATTTTCATTTCACGCTTCAGACATCTGAAAAAAAAAATATTCATCCACGGATGCCTGCTTGGTGTGTTTCTTTTCACGGCCTATGAAACCCAGACCATCGGCTGCGATTATACGACTGCGGGAAAAAACGCTTTTTTGACTACCATATATGTAATCCTCGTTCCGCTTTTGGGATGGCCTGTCTTTAAAAAAAGACCTCAGTGGTTTGTATGGGTTGCGGCTTTTCTTTCCGTTACAGGAATCGCCCTGCTTGCCCTGAATGGCGAAACCGGAGCCTGGTATCTGATGAACAAGGGAGATGTCCTCACTCTTGTCTGCGGATTCTTTTATGCCGTCCATATTATTGCCGGTGCCTTTTTTGTAAAGGATGAGGATGTGATTCTTCTGACTGTTTTCCAGTTTATGGTCGCCGGAATTCTTGGACTGCTTATGGCGCCTTTTATGGATGGTGCGCTTGAGTTCAGCCTTTTTACAAACAGGAATGTTGTTGTCTCTTTGCTTTATCTTGGACTTCTAAGTTCCATGCTTGCTTTCTGTCTTCAGAACGCCGGGTTAAAATATGTTCCGTCGTCGATAGCATCTTTGTTTTTGTCCCTCGAATCTGTCTTTGGAGTCATTTTCAGCAGCTTGATTTTAGGAGAACGTTTGACGGTAAAGATGCTTGCTGGCTGTATACTGATTTTCTTTGCCATCCTTATTGCGGAAGTCATTCCAGGCTTCGTAAAGAAAAATCCTGAAAATTAGTATCTGAAATTTAATTATACTATACAAAGGTCTTGAAGGATGAATTCAAGGCCTTTTTTTATTATGAACAAGACAACGGGGACAGACCCCGGGCGAAAGCACTTGATTTAATAGAAGCCAAAATCAGCTTGAACTTTCGCCCCAAGAATTATAAGACAATTCTTGAACAACGGGGACAGACCCCTAAAACAGGAACAGCGGATATCAGAGTCGTTCTTGAAATAGTGAATTATTATTCTATATAATAGGTAATTATTTTTTATCTTGGAGACAAAAATGAAAAAGATTGTATTTGCCACATTTGCAGCCATGGCTCTTGTTGCATTTTCTTCATGTTCAAAGAGCAATAAGGTTCAGAAAGGTGAATTTACACAGGAAGCTGGAAAGCTTAAGATCGCAATGGAAGTTGGATATCCTCCATTTGAATATTACGCAGAAGACGGAAAGACACCAGCCGGTTTTGACGTTGAACTTGGTAAGGAGATTGCAAAGCGTCTCGGTCTTGAAGCTGAATTCCTTGATGTCGCATGGGACGGAATTTTTGCAGGCCTTACAACTGACCGCTACGATGTAGTCATGTCAGCTGCAACAATTACTCCGGAACGTCAGGCTGCCTATGACTTCTCTCAGCCTTACATTGGAAACGGACAGGCCCTTATCCTTCAGAAGGATTCAACACTTCCATGGAACAAGCCGGAAGATGCCGCTGGAAAGAAAATCGGTTACCAGGCAGAAACAACATCTGACTTTTTCATTGAAAAGTATGCCGCTGCACACAACTTTGAATTCATTCCTTGTGAATACGACAAGGTTATGAATGCTTATGACGACCTTAAGTTTGGCCGCATTGACTGTGTTGTAAGTGACAATCTTGTTTCAGTTTCATACCTCAATGTTCCAAATTCAGAATTCAAGCGCGTATGGACAGGAACTCCTGACGAATACTTTGGTGTCTGCATGAAGCAGGGCAACAAGGCTCTTCAGGACAAAATCAACAAGGCTATCGATGACATGAAGGCAGACGGAACCATGGCAAAAATCTACATCCAGATTTTTGGTGAAGATCTTTCTGATTCGATTAAATAAAAACTTGATGGAGTCCTGTTTTATATGGAAACAATGAATAAAATTATAAAATGGATACCTCAGCTTTTGGCCGGTGCCAGAATTACAATCTTACTTACACTGTGTTCTGTAGTTGCAGGACTCATAATCAGTATTTTTCTTGCTCTTGGAACTCTTTCCAAAAACAAGATCATCCGCAATTTCTGTAAAGGTTACGTTTTCTTTTTCCGCGGAACTCCATTGCTCATGCAGCTTTACTTTGTCTACTATGGACTTCCCCAGATCAGCCGTGCACTTACAATCAACAACCAGTTCCTTGCGGCATTCATTGCCTTTGGACTTAACAGTTCCGCATACTGCTGTGAGATCATCCGTGCTGCGATTCAGTCCATCGACAAGGGACAGTTTGAGGCAGGCAAGGTTCTTGGCCTCAACTATTTCCAGACAATGAGGCTTGTAATTCTTCCTCAGTCTATCCGCCGTTTGATTCCGCCTGTAGGAAATGAATTCATCATGATGCTCAAGGATGCTTCCCTTGTTTCGCTCATTGCACTTGCAGACATCACAAAGGTTACAAGAAGCATTCAGTCTTCTACTGCATCGTCGATGGTTTACATTCCGGCAATGATTCTTTACTTGATCATCACTGCGGTGTTTACGTTTGTATTCCATGTGCTTGAAAAGAAGCATTCAATTTACGAATAGAAGGTGGCTGAAATGAGTATGATTACAACAAAAGATATCGATGTAAGTTTCGGTCAGCTTCATGTCCTGAAGGGTGTTAATCTTGAAGTGAAACCTCAGGAAGTTGTCTGCATCATCGGTCCAAGCGGAAGCGGAAAATCAACGTTCCTTCGTTCCCTCATCCATCTTGAGCACATCGACAACGGTGTCATTGAAATTGAAGGAAAAGAAATCGCACACAAGGAACACAAGTCTTCGAAACTTCATATTTCAAGCAAGGAACGCCGCAAGAGACTCCTGAATGTTGGGATGGTTTTCCAGAAGTTCAATTTGTTTCCACACATGACTGCCCTTGAGAACACGATGGTATCTCCGATGAATGTTCTTGGAAAGTCTAAGGAAGATGCCCTCGCAAAGGGAATTGAACTTTTGAATGCGGTAGGTCTTGGAGACAAACTTGATTCATATCCAAACAAACTTTCAGGCGGTCAGCAGCAGCGTGTTGCCATTGCCCGTGCCCTTGCAATGGATCCTAAAATCATGCTTTTTGATGAACCTACATCAGCACTGGATCCGGAACTTGTAGGCGAAGTTCTTTCCGTAATGAAGAAGCTTGCGGAAAGCGGAATGACAATGATTGTCGTCACCCACGAAATGGGATTTGCCCGCGAAGTTGCGGACCGCGTTCTCTTCATGGATGGTGGAAACATCGTGGAAGAGGGAACTCCGGATGAAATCTTCAACGCACCAAAAAGCGACAGGTTGAAGCAGTTCCTTAAGGCCGTGCTCTAATTCAATAATCGGTTCGTAACCAAATAGATCTTCTGTATACCCCGAAGGTGTGCAGGAGATTTTTTTTGTATAATCCACTTGTGTAAAATGTCAAAAAACTGTAGTATTTGCAAACATTTTACATTATTTGTCATGTCTGTCTAAAGACCGCATCTTTTCTTTTGGAAGTTTGTCATTCAAAATGCCGCTTCCATGGTCACGGGTTTGGAAATCAAAGAGAGAATATATTAGAGGCGATGTACGCGCCACTTCTATGCGGTTACAGACTTTCATGAACGAAAGAGGTATCGTATGGAAGATTTAGAAGAAAAAATTGACGGGCTTACTGCGTCCGCAGAAATTTCAGAAGGAAATGATTCTGATGAAATGTCATTTGAAGACCTTGGTCTTGATGAAATCACTTTAAAAGCAATTGAGAAAAAGGGATTTAAGGTTCCATCTCCAATTCAGGTTTTGGCTATTCCGCGCCTTTTGAATGGCGATGCAAATGTTATTGCCCGTGCTCGTACAGGTACAGGTAAAACAGCAGCTTTTGGACTCCCGCTTGTTCAGACCTTGAGGGAACCTGGTGACCACGTTCGTGCAATCATTCTTGAACCTACCCGTGAACTTGCAATGCAGACTGCTACAGAAATGGCATCATTTACAACAGGAAAATGCCCTCGTGTTGCCGTTGTTTACGGTGGTGCTTCAATGGGAGAGCAGATGCGTGCACTCCGTAAGGGAGTTGAAATTGTAGTAGGTACACCAGGCCGTGTAATGGACCTTATGGACCGCGGTGTCCTCGACATTTCAAAGATCGACTACTTCATTCTTGATGAAGGCGACGAAATGCTTGATATGGGGTTCGTTGACGACATTGAGAACATATTTGAAAGCGCAAACCAGGATTGCCGCGTTCTTTTATTCAGTGCAACAATCCCAAAAGAAATTCTCCGCATTGCCGGTCGCTTCATGGGAGACTATGAAATCGTTGAGGAGGAAGGTGTTGTAGAAGAGCCTCTTCTCATCGACCAGAAGTACTGGGTTCTCAAGGAAAGCGAAAAAATTGAAGCTCTTGTTCGTCTCATCGATATTTCTCCGGATTTCTTTGGTCTTGTATTTGTTCAGCGCAAATGTGATGCCGATTATGTAAGCAAGGCCCTTGATGAAAAGGGGTATGAGGCTGCGGCTCTCCACGGGGACATACCCCAGGGGCAGCGTGAGAAGATTCTTGCTAGATTCCGTTCAAAAAAGACACGCATTCTTGTTGCTACAGACGTTGCAGCCCGCGGTATCGATATCGAAGGTCTTACACATGTTGTTAACTATGAGCTTCCATTTGACGGACCGACATATGTTCATCGCATCGGTCGTACAGGTCGTGCAGGTTCAAGCGGTGTTGCCGTTACTTTCGTAAAGCCAGAAGATACAAGACGTAAACTTAATTATCTCATCAACGCTGTTCGTAAGAGTGCGAAAGGTGAGATGACGGAGGGGTCTGTCCCTGGTGTTGAGGAAGTTCTTGAAGCAAAACGAGGAAGGCTTTTCGATGATATTAAGGCGAAAATCGGACTTAATAACATAAATTCGGTTACTTTTGATGATGATGAAGTTATTCCTATGGAGACTGCCGAATCAGAAACTTCTGTTGCGGAAAAAGTTCCACATTTGAGAAAGGGAGATGCAATATTTGATGCTCTTGCTGAGGAACTTTGCAATGGCCAGGATCCACAGGAAGTTGTTGCTTCCTTGCTTGCTGCAACATATGGAAGTATCCTTAGCCGCAATCGTTATGGAAAGATCACTACGGTAGGTGGTAGAAAAGATAGAAATGGACGCGGTGACCGTGGCGGAAGGGATGCCGGCTATGAGCAGATTAGAATCTATGCACAGATGGGATGGAATGATGGTTACAGTCCAAGAAAAATTGCGGACTTTTTCCATGATCTTCTTGGAGTTCCTGGACGCAAGGTTGACGCTATAGATATGGCAGACAACTTCTGTCTTCTTTCTCTTCCGGCAGATGATGCACGTCGTGCAATTGAACTTTCTGAGAAGGATAAGTCTTTGCCTCATATGCACGTTGATACGAAAGTTTCACTTAGTGGTGATGAGGGTGGAAGTCGTCGTGGTGGAAGAAACCGTGGGGACAGACCTGGTCGTCGTGATGGTGGTTTTGGACGTGATAGAGACCGTGGGTTCGGTGGAAGGGACAGAGATCGCGGCTTTGGTGGTAGAGACCGTGATGCCGGACGTTTTGGTCGTGAACGTGACAGGGACAGACCTCGTGGTGGAAATCATGGCCGTCCAAATGTTCATACATCTACACAGAGAAGTGGTAGTGCAAGTTTTTTTAAGAAATCAAGTGGTGCTACAGAATATTAATAGTTGATTCTAATTAAGAAGGCTGGTCATTATGGCTTGCCTTCTTTTTTTTATTTTTATATAGGAAGTGTGTAGTTTCTTGCTTATATTCAATTATATATAAGATATAGGATAAATTATGGCAAGAAAACCAAGGCTTTATTGTGATTCCGGATTCTATCATTTGATTTTACGTGGTAACAACAAGCAGAATCTTTTTAATTGTGACGAGGACAGGACCTTTTTTATAACAAAATTAAAGAAATTTTCCAATGAACTGGAAATTGATGTTCATGCATTTTGCTTGATGAATAATCACGTACATATTTTGATTGGAAATGCCGGTCGAAATATGGGTTTACTCGTTCAAAAACTTGCAAATAGCTATGTTTTATATTTCAATCGCAAATATGATCGTTGTGGACATCTTTTTCAAGGCAGATATAAGAGTGAACCAATTTTAGATGAAGCCTATTTCAAGATTGTTTATCGCTACATTCTTCAAAATTCTGAAAAAGCAGGTTTGGAAAAAGATATTACATCTGCCGCTGCAAGTGCTACGGGTAAGAATGTTATTGATGGTGGTGAGGAAAATCTCAGTGCTGCG
>CALELJ010000231.1 GCA_937902445.1 uncultured Treponema sp.
CTTCAGAACGAAAGATTAAAGCTAAAGGGTGCTCAGAAGAAATGCGGTTTTGACCGCTGGCGTTTTGTTACCAATGGTGTCAGCAGCGTAACCGGTGAGGAAAAGACTTTTTTCATTGAATATTATTGCGTGAATCCGGCCATTTCTCCCAATTCACCCGTCCTTGGTTTTAAGAACCGTTATGACAGCAACATGGCAGCGGACATTCAGTTTGCCCTTGCAGGTACTGACGCCGCCAGAAATTTCACTTCCCAGATTCTTGTAGTTCCGTCTTTCGTCATGATCCGTGCAGGCTCCCTTTCTTCCGTATGCCGCCAGTACAACAACTATTTTTCTTCAGAATCAGTGGACTTTAAAAGCGATGACCTGATTGTTTCCGTAAATCCAGGTCAGGACAAGGAAAAGCAATGCGTGATCGGTGAATTCTCCACATCGGGTTCCGTAAGTGTTTCAGAGACGGAACTTCTTGAGCATCCGGAATATCTTGGCAATTCAGGTTCCATGTCCTGGAATCTGACATACAACCGTGCCATCGGTTTTGACAGGGGATTCCAAAGCAAGGAACTCAACTGGGTTGTTCCGGGGGTGCGTACTGAATTCAGCGGAACGATCATCTACAACGGCGAAGAGTTCAACGTTACCGCAAAAAGGTCCTTTGGCTATTACGATAAAAACTGGGGCAAGGATTTTACGTCGCCTTTCTTCCATCTCAATTCTTCATTCCTTACAAGCCAGATTTCCGGAAAACTTCTGGACAGTTCCGCATTTGCCGTTCAGGGTGAATACAACGGAACTCTTACAGTCCTCATTTCTCTTGAAGGTGATCTTATTGAATTCCATGCGGAGAAAGGAAAAAAGTACAATGTGATCTATGACTGCCAGGAAATCACTGATGATGACATGGGCGCAAAACTTCACTGGTCGTGCAGCGTAAGCAACAAGAAATATGTAATCGACATCGATGTATACTGCCGCACTAAGGATCTTTTCCTGAGGGATTATGAAAGTCCTATGGGAGAGAGAAAGGTTATGCGCATCCTTTCAAGCGGAACTGGCGCTGGAAAATTCAAGCTGTACAAGGTAGTCAAAAAATCCCTTGAACTTGTCGAGCAGGCTGAAATTTCTAAATGCGTCTGCGAATACGGTAATCTGGAAAAATCTGAAGAATAAAAATTTGTCTTTTTGATTGAATTTGCTTATCTTTTTTTTCAAGAGGGTAAGCAAATGAACTACGAAAAAATGACAATAAAACTGCAGGAAGCTCTGCAGGACTCAAACTCAATAGCACGTCAGAAAGACCACAGCGAAATAGGCAGTGAACACATCCTTAAGGCCCTTCTTGAACAGAAAGACGGCCTTGTTCCTCCCCTTGTTGAATGCGTGGGCATCCCGTCTGAAAAACTCATCTCGGAAATCGACAGCCTCCTGTCCCAGTATCCGGTGGTACGCGGAAACACACAGATGGCCTTGTCTCCTTCTGCCCAGAAGGTTCTTGCGAAGGCGGAAAATGAAATGTCGTCCCTCAAGGACCAGTTTCTTTCGGTTGAACATATTCTCCTTGCCATGTCCCAGTCGGATGACAGGGTTGGTGAAACTCTCCGCCGCCTGGGATGCTCAAGAAATGCGCTTCTCGAGGCCTTGAAAAAAGTACGCGGCAACCAGAGCGTTGACAGTCAGGATCCGGAAAGCAAGATGCGTTCCCTTGAGAAGTATTGCATCGACCTTACGGCCCGTGCCCGCATGGATAAAATCGATCCTGTCATTGGCCGTGACGAGGAAATACGCCGTGTCATGCAGGTCATCAGCCGCAGAACGAAAAACAATCCTGTACTCATCGGAGAGCCTGGTGTCGGAAAAACTGCCATTGTCGAAGGACTTGCACGCCGCATTGCCGGTGGAGATGTTCCTGAAAGCCTGAGGGATAAAAGGCTTCTTTCCCTTGACATGGGTTCCCTTGTTGCCGGCGCGAAATTCCGTGGTGAATTTGAAGAAAGGCTCAAGGCCGTGATTACCGAGGTTTCAAAAAGTGACGGTCAGATAATCCTGTTCATCGATGAGCTGCACACGATTGTCGGCGCAGGTGCTTCGGAAGGAAGCATGGATGCAGGAAATCTTCTCAAGCCTGCTCTTGCCCGCGGAGACATGCACGTAATCGGAGCAACAACCCTTGACGAATACCGCAAGTATATAGAAAAGGACGCCGCATTGGAGCGAAGGTTCCAGCAGGTATTCTGCGCCGAGCCTACTGTTGAGGACACCATTGCCATTCTGCGTGGACTTCGCGACAAGTATGAGATCCATCATGGTGTAAAGATAAATGACGAAGCCCTTGTCAGTGCGGCGATTTTAAGCAACCGTTACATCACAAGCCGCTTTTTGCCGGACAAGGCCATCGACCTTGTTGATGAGGCTGCAAGCCGCCTTAAGATGGAAATTGAAAGCCAGCCAGTTGAACTGGACAAGCTTGAGCGCCGTATAATGCAGCTTGAGATTGAACGTCAGTCCCTCAAAAAGGAAGATGACAGGGCAAGCATTGAACGTCTTGAAAAACTTGAGAAGGAACTTGCTGAAGTCCAGAGCCAGCGTGACGCCATGAAACTTCAGTGGCAGAATGAGAAAAACATCATCGAAGGCAGCCGCAAGGTCAAGGAAGATCTTGAGAAGGCAAGGTTTGACCTTGAGAAATATACCCGCGAGGGAAATCTTGAAAAAGCTGCGGAGCTGAAATATTCCGTCATCCCGGAACTTGAAAAGCAGGTTGCGGGGGAAATGGCAAAGTCCGGGGAAAACATGGACGGCCAGGAAAGTTCCGCAGAAAGAAAATCCCTGCTTAAAAAGGAAGTCACGGAAGAAGATATTGCCCGTGTCGTAAGCACATGGACTGGAATTCCTGTAAGCAAGATGATGACTGGTGAAAAACAGAAATACCTTGCACTCGAGGAAGTCATGCATAAACGTGTTGTCGGTCAGGATCTGGCGGTGTCCGTTGTCTCGGATGCAATCAGGCGCAACAGGGCTGGACTTAGCGACCCAAACAGGCCTTTGGGAAGTTTCCTTTTCATAGGACCTACAGGCGTGGGCAAGACGGAACTCGCTAAAACCCTTGCAGACTTTCTTTTCAACGACGAGAAGTCCCTTACCCGCATAGACATGAGCGAATATATGGAAAAATTCAGCGTCACAAGACTTATTGGAGCTCCTCCTGGATACGTGGGATACGATGAAGGCGGACAGCTTACAGAGGCAGTGCGTAGAAGACCTTATTCCGTAATCCTCCTGGAC
>CALELJ010000232.1 GCA_937902445.1 uncultured Treponema sp.
ACATTACTTCCGCAGTCAAATTAATGAAGGAAGAAATCGAAGCCTATGAGAAACTTCATCCTGAAACAAAAGGAACCCATTTCACTACATGGGACAGCGGTCAGATAGGAAAGCTTCTTGAACCTATGGGCTCACTCACTTTTGACGAAGCCTACAATGCCTTCAAGGAATGTGCCCTCATCGCCGAGAAAGCCGGAGCAGATCTTGCCATAATCGAAACCATGAGCGACCTCTACGAAGTGAAGGCTGCCGTTCTTGCCATCCAGGAAAACACAAATCTCCCCGTTGTAACCACCATGACATTCCAGTCAAACCTGCGAACACTTACAGGAGCCGATGTCCTTACATGCGTTACATACCTTGAGTCACTCCATGTCGACGTGCTCGGATTCAACTGCGGCGGAAGTCTTGAAGAAGACGAAAAACTTGCCGAGGAATTCTGCCGTTACGCACATCTGCCTGTCCTTTCACAGCCTAATGCCGGACTGCCGGTTGTTGTCAACGGGAAGGATGTTTTCAAAGTCGAGCCGGAAGAATTTTCTGAAAGCCAGCTCAGGAATTTCTCAAAGGGCATTTCACTTTTAGGCGGCTGCTGCGGAACAACACCAGGCCATATAAAGGCTGTTGCCGACAAGATAAAAAACAAAGGTCTTAAAATTTCTGATTCTGACAGAAGCTTTGAGAACAATACCTACATCTGTTCGTACAACAAGGCCATTCAGGTTGGAGGAAACGCCGGTCCAAGAATCATCGGAGAAAGAATCAACCCGACCGGTAAGAAAAAGTGTAAGGAAGCCCTGCAGAACAAGGACATGAACTTCATTCTCAGCGAGGCAGAAAGTCAGATTAATGGCGGTGCCCACATTCTTGACGTGAACACAGGACTCCCTGGAATCGATGAAAGCGAGATGATGACTCTTGCTGTAAAGACGATACAGGCAGCATTCAACACACCACTACAGCTTGACTCAAGCGAAGACAAGGTCCTTGAGCATGCATTGCGCTACTACAATGGAAAAGCTCTGGTCAACAGCGTAAACGGTAAACAGGAAGTGATGGACAAGGTTCTTCCATTGATTAAACACTATGGAGGATCTCTGGTTGCCCTTTGCATTGACGAAGACGGAATCGCACCAACAGCAGAAGGCCGTGTAAAGGTTGCTGAAAAAATCATCGCCGAGGCCGCAAAATACGGAATCCCTGTGCGCGACATTTTCATCGACACTCTTACCCTTACTGTCAGCAGCGAACAGAAGGCCGCATTGGAAACAGTACGTGCCATAAGGATACTCAAGGAAAAATATGGGTCTCAGGGAATTCAGTTTGTACTAGGTGTCTCAA
>CALELJ010000233.1 GCA_937902445.1 uncultured Treponema sp.
CTCGTTCCATACCATATGGTTGACTTTGTTGAACCTGACGTCCAGTTTGGTCTTGGCGAATTCATGGAGAATGCGGACCGCCTTTGTGAAGAAATCTGGGCCAGGGGAAATGTTCCGGTTCTCTGCGGAGGTACCGGATTCTACATAAGGAACTTTCTTCTTGGGGCCCCTGAGACTCCTGAAAGCAATCCTGAGATAAGAAATCAGATAAAGGAAAAACTTGCATCCTGCGGTAAGGAAAGCCTTTATGCGGAACTGAAAGTCATCGATCCTGCCAGCGCAGAAAAAATAAACCCGAATGATGAATATAGAATCTGCCGTGCCCTCGAAGTTTTCTATACGTCCGGGAAAATTTTAAGTTCTTATAGAATGCCTTCAGAATTGAGAAAGCAGTATAATTTTCTCACGATAATTATGGATCGTCCAAAAGAAGAACTTTATGAGCGCATTGACCTTCGCGTTGACAGAATGTTTGAGGAAGGCCTTGAAGCAGAAGTTGAAATGCTCAGAAAAATCGGATATGGAAAAGAAACTCCTGCCATGAAGGCAATCGGCTACAGTGAATTTTTTATTGAAAATATTTCAAGGGATGATTTGATCACGAAAATCAAAAATGACAGCCACCACTATGCAAAAAAACAATACACCTTCATGAAGGGGATCCCCGGAGCCATTGTAGCTGGTGCCAATGATACAAAAAAAATCGTATCACTTATTGAAGAATTTATTGACACATTGTGACTATGAATTCCGTTCCTTTTTTTGGTTCCGACTTGACTTCTATTTTCCATCCGTGGGTTTCAACAATGGATTTGACTACGGCAAGTCCTATTCCCATTCCGTTTTCACGCCTGGAATTTGACGAACGGTAGAAAAGCTCAAATACCTTTTTCTGGTCTTTTTTAGGAATTCCGGCACCGCTGTCTTTTATTGAAAATACTGGATCCTCGTCGGAGTTTATCCATGCGTTCAGCTGAATTGAATCATTCTCTTTTGTATACCTCAGGGCATTTGAAAAAAGGTTTTCGGCGACACGCTGCAAAAGGTTTCTGTCGAGGGAGATTTTAAGGCCGTCGGGAATGTCCAGGGTTCCGCTTATGTTTCTCTTAAAAATTTCAGAGGCGCATTCCATGTTCCTGAGGAATGTCTGGAAGATAGGTTTGAGTTCAGCTTTTTCAAGTGTCTGCTTCCAGTCGATGTTCCTCAGTTTGACGTAATTTATGAGCTCGTTGATCATGTCTTCAAGACGTTCAGCATTCTGGTTTATTAGGCATGCGGAATTCTTTATGTTTTCGCCGTTTATGATTCCGTCCTGGATCGCTTCCGAATAACCTTTTATAAGTGCCACCGGAGTCCTCAGGTCATGGCTTATACCCATTATGAATCTTGCCCTTCGTTCCTTTGAATCTTTCAAGGCAAGCCTCATTTCCTCAAGGTTTTCCGCCAGACTGGAAATTTCATCTGCCTCACTGCGGCTGATTGTCGTATCGATTGGTGTCTCCATGTCTCCGCAGATAATCTTTTCCGTGGCGCTTTTAAGTCGTATCACCGAATTGAGCATGATCTTCAAGATATGCCGTAAAAACATGACGAAGGTAAATTCTATGAGAAACAGGGTTGTATAAAAAGGAATTCTTCTTTTCATCCTGCGGGAGCGGAATCCATGTTTGCTTGAGATGTCAAACCTTGAGATGATGAAGCCGCTGTTTTCACGTCCGTTGCTGAAGACCATCGGGTTTATTCCTATGTACTGGCTTATGAAAATGTCATCATTTACAACGTTGAAAAAATGAACCTGGTAATTGTAGTTTCCCCTGGTGTCCTTTATGGCATCGATGAAATCTGCCGGCCTGAATTTTTCTCCTTCCCGTATTTCATTCATTGAGGAAAGTACGGCCGTGTCGTTGTATATTATCAGAAGTTCTGCATTGGTCGGAACTGTATCAAGATACCTGCCAAGGGTCTCCCAGCTTTTTTCTGAAAAACCGACGACGTTGCTTGCTTTTGCCGAATTGAATTTCCTTGTGAAATTTGCAAGTTCCGAAGTGAAGTGGATATACAGAGGAATCAATATGGAACAAAACAAAGGCAGCACGACGAGAACAATAATTAATAGAGAAAGCTGTTTTTTTATCTGCATAGGAAATCCTGTGAAAAAAAATGCAGCCATGAATTGTCTTCATAGCTGCATGACTGGAGGTCTTGTTTTTTTATTGGATGTTGAACTTGTAGCCCATTCCAAACATGGTCGGCCTTTTTTCTGCTACCCCCTGTATAGTATATATTTTTTCTCAATCTCTGGATGTATACGCCAACGGCAGTCATGTCACCAAACTGTGTCTTCCATACGGCATTGTAAATCTGTTCCGGTGTGACAGGAGTAGTGTTGTTTCTTGCAAGATATTCAAGAACTTCATATTCCTTTGTTGAAAGAGCAATTTTTTCAGCCCCTCTTTTAAGGACACAGCTGTTGCAGAAAAGTGTATATGGACCGAATTTGATGGTTTCCTCCACAGATGCTTCAGTTGCGCTCAGACGTGCAAGGCGTGCCTGAACTTTTGCCACAAGAACTTTTGGACTGAATGGTTTAGTTACAAATTCGTCGGCACCGTTTCCCAAAGCCTCAATGATGTCGTCGTCCGCATCTCTTGCAGAAACAATCATAACAGGGATTGTAGGCTTGTAGCTGGCCCTGAACTTCTTGAGGAATTCAAATCCGCTCATTCCAGGAAGATTCAGATCCAGGAGAATCAGGTCAGGGATATATCCATCTTCTATTTTCTTAAGGGCGTCTTCTGCCTTTTCACAGGCTGTGGTTTCAAAACCAGCGTTTGTCATGTAAAGACAAATGAGCTGAGACATGTCAGGTACATCTTCAATTACAAGTATCTGTGTTTTCATACTTAAAGAATTTACTTTCTATCCCTGAATATTGCAAGTAAAAAATCCCGTTTGTTATAAGTATAACAATAATTTTATAAAATCCTGATTTCATGCTGAACCAATGGAAGCGGCCTTGTCCGGATGAAAATCATGATTATGGTGACCTGGGCCATTAATATGCGGAAAAAAAATACCGATAATATACTTGACGATTCTGACTTTACAGTTCATTATTGTATAGTTATGATTGAAGTTACCCGTTTAAATGGGAAAAAGTATTGGGTGAATCCTCATCAGATTGAATCTATGGAAGTGAATCCTGATCTGACGCTTGCTCTTTTGTCGGGTAAAAAGGTTGTAGTTCAGGAAAGTCCT
>CALELJ010000234.1 GCA_937902445.1 uncultured Treponema sp.
CATCTCAAAGGGTTCCGCATCCATAACAGAATTCCCCGACTACACCATATCCCAGCTTGAAAAGGAAGCCGAGAAACGGATGTACGCCGACAAAACCAGGTTCTACATTGAATCCGGAATCGAAAGAAGAAGAGTCTGACAGAACAGTCTTTCAGTCCCTGTTGAAATCCTCATACCAGACAGGTTCCTTTGTATCGGCGCCTTCAGTTCCGATGAATTTGTTCATCCATACTATGCCAAGCCACTGGCCTTTTTTAATTCCGGCATTATGGAAATGTCCTACTTCAGTAAAACCAAGGGCCTTGTGGAATCCAAGACTTGCCTCATTGGTATCTACAATAACAGCATAGATGTACTGGAAATTCTGTTTCTTCAGGGTTTCCGAAAATTTCTCATAGAGAGCGGTTGCAATTCCACTGCGACGTGGTGAATCAGGGGCAAGAACGATAGTCCACTCAACATTCCATTTATAGGCATCATGAGGACGAAGCGGTTCTCCGCAGCAGTACCCAAGAATTTTTCCGTTTTCATCTTCCGCAACATAGAAAGGATATTTCTTTTTTGTGTTAACGATTTTCTCACGGTATTTTTCAACACTGGGATTTTCAATGGTAAAAGTAACGTTAAGCCCGTCAACGTATGCTCCGTAGATGTCATGGCATGCAAGGGCATCTTTCTCTTCCGCAACACGCAATTTGAAATTCATTTGGACACTTCCATAATCAGATTTCCAGACTGCAATTCATGGCCCGGACAACCGGATTCTAGCAGATTTTGTTTTTTTATAAAACGGGAATAACAGAAAAAATATTTTGATAATTTCAGTGAGTTGTGCTAAAATTTTGGGAAAAGGATTTTGAGATAAAAAAAATGAGAAGACGTTTATCATTATTTAAAAACCTGAACCCTAAATTTTCAGAGGAAACCTCTGTATTCCTAAATGGTTCCATGCACAAAGTCCTTAAGCTCAACCTTAAGAAAAGCACCTACGAAGAAATTTTTGTACTCCCGGAAGAACGATTTCCTGACAAAGGCTATTCACATAAACTTTCCGACTGGATTGTAAACTTCGCCATGACCGGAAACGTCCACAAGGACGACCAGCAAAGCTACCTTGATTTTCTGAACATTGAAAAACTGAAAGTAGAATTTTCGGCAGAAGCAAAAAAACGGAGCATACGCTACAGACGCAGCACCCACAACGAAATGCGCTGGGTTGAACTTGATCTCATTCCGGTTCCTAATTTCAGCGAGAAAAATCAGATAGTATATCTGTACACATACGACATCCATGATTCCATGTCAGAAGAGCTGAAGACTACGAAAATCATGACTTCTGTGGCACATTCCATCACCAGAAGTTTTCTATGCAGCGTCTACCTTGACCTGGACCACGACACGTCAAAAATCATCTACGCCAACGATTTTGTAAAACCATATCTCGACAGTTCCATTCCAATGCGTATTTTCCTTAAGAAGTCAGTCGAATATTTTACATCAAAGGCATACATGGAACGAATGTATGACTTCTGCAATCTGGAAACACTGCAGGAACGTCTCCAGGGGAAAAATGTAATAAACATGGAATACATCGGCGTCAAGGGAGGTACCTGCCGCGCCATTTTCTATCCGGTAATCTATCACAGGGACGGAAGGCTCAAGAGCGTAATCTATGCAAACCAGTATGTTGAAGGCGAGCTTATCACTTTGCGAGGACAGCTTGAAACAGAAAAAACTCTTGTTGAATGCCTCACTGCCCTTTCCGGCACTTCTGATTTTGAAGCTGCGACAAACAAACTCCTGATGAGCATCTGTAATTTTTATGACGCAGACAGAGCCTATATTTTTTCAATCAACCATCAAAGACAGATCGCAAAAAATGACTACGAATGGTGCAGAGACGGCATAACTTCAAAAATCGATACGCTTCAGGAACTGCCTTTAAGTTCAATTGCAAAATGGTTTAATATCTTTAATATCAAGGACAGCGTAAGCATCACAAGCAAAGAGGCCTTTGAACCTGATTCAGCCGAAGCAAAACTTCTTGAGACACACAACGTTTCCAGATTTATCACTGTTCCCCTTAAGAATCCAGACGGAACAATTACAGGCTTCCTTGGAATCGACAATCCAAAAAAGAATCCGGATTCAGAAATCGTACTCCGGTCTGCGGCGACCTACATTCAGGAAGAACAGATCAAACAGAATTACACAAAGAAGCTGTACGAACTCAGTTATTCCGACAGCATGACAAAGACATACAACCGTGCGGCCTACATCCGCGACATGGAACTTCTTGCAAAGGAAACAGACCATCCAGCCGGAATTCTTTACGCTGATGTAAACGGACTAAAGACAACAAACGACACAAAGGGTCATGAAGCCGGAGACAAACTTATCAGCGACGCAGTTGCTTTGCTCAGAAAATATTTCAACCGCAAGGATGACAGGATATATCGTCTTGGCGGTGACGAATTTGTAGTTCTTAGTTCCGACTTATTCCAGAAGGAATTCATGACAAGGGTTTCAAACCTTAAGGATGAACTTGAACACAACTGGATTTTAAGCTGCGGTGGAAAATGGTTTGAAGGAATTTCAGACATAGACGCATCGACAAAGGAAGCAGAAAGATCCATGTACCAGAACAAGTCCGACTATTACACGGCACATCCACGCACAGACCGCAGACAGTAAAATCTCATTTCTGAAGAATGCAAGTAATATAGATGTATGAAAATCGAAAAGGAAGGAAGAGGCTTTCAGGAACATTCAAAGCCCTGAAAGATAGTTTCCTTACAGGGCTTTGCATGTAGCGACGATATCGAGCGGTCCTGAAAGACTCGTACTGACTGGTAGATTTTCATACACATGCTTTAATTGAAACAAAGCTTTATTTCTACTATAATAATGCACAAAATTTATCCAGATTAGAGGACCAAAATGAAAGCTATCGAACTCGAAAAAGCTTACAACCCTAAGGATTTTGAAGACAGAATCTACAATCAGTGGGTTGATTCAGGCTGTTTTAAACCAGCTTCTGATGAAAAATCACCATTACACGCATCTTACCTTTCAAAAAGCAAGAACTCAGCAGTCTCTAAATATACAGTCGTCATTCCACCACCAAACGTCACAGGCGTCCTTCACATGGGACACGGTCTCAACAACACGCTCCAGGACATCGTAGTACGCTACCACAGAATGAAGGGAGACAACACTCTCTGGGTTCCTGGAACTGACCACGCAGGTATTGCAACACAGAACGTTGTTGAACGCCAGCTCAAGAAGGAAGGACTCACACGCAACGACCTTGGACGCGAAAAGTTCATCGAACGTACATGGAAGGTAAAGGAAGACCACCACGCAACAATCGTAAAGCAGCAGCGCAAGCTTGGTAACAGCGTAGACTGGGACCGTGAACGCTTCACATATGACGAAGGTCTTTCAAAGGCAGTTCGCGATGTTTTCGTAACACTTTATGAACGCGGCCTCATGTACAAGGGACAGCGTCTTGTAAACTGGTGTCCTCGCTGTGGTACAGCTCTTGCCGACGATGAAGTTGACCATGAAGACACACAGGGTGCAATGTACCACCTTTACTACGAATACGCAGACGGAAGCGGAAAGATCGAAGTTGCCACAACCCGTCCTGAAACTTTCTTTGGTGATACAGCAGTCGCAGTAAACCCAAGCGATGAACGCTACACTGCCCTTGTTGGCAAGAAGCTCAAGCTTCCTATCACAGGAAAGGAAATTCCAATCATTGCCGACGACTACGTAGACAAGGAATTCGGAACAGGTATGGTAAAGATTACTCCAGCCCACGACCCTAACGACTGGGAAGTTGGAAAGAGACACAATCTTGAAGTAATCAACCTCCTTACTCCAGACGGAAAGCTCAACGAAAACGTTCCTGAAAAATACCGCGGACTCAAGCCGGAACAGGCACGCAAGCTTGTAATCGAAGACCTTACAGAAGCAGGCCTTTTCAAGGGCGAAGAAAAGATGACTCACTCTGTTGGTCACTGCTACCGCTGTAAGACAGTTGTAGAACCATATCTTTCATACCAGTGGTTCGTAAAGATGAAGCCAATGGCAGACAAGGCCCTTGCCGCATGGAAAAACGGAGAAATCCAGTTCTTCCCTAAAAAGTGGGAAAACACATACGAGCACTGGCTCACAAATATCCGCGACTGGTGTGTAAGCCGCCAGATCTGGTGGGGACACAGAATCCCTGCATGGTACTGTGAATGTGGTGAAACAATCGTAAGCCGCGAAGATCCAGCATGCTGTCCAAAATGCGGAAGCAAAAACCTTAAGCAGGATGCCGACGTTCTCGACACATGGTTCAGCTCATGGCTCTGGCCTTTCTCAACCCTCGGCTGGCCACAGGAAACAGAAGATCTCAAGGCTTTCTACCCTACAACAGCACTCGTCACAGCATACGACATCATCTTCTTCTGGGTAAGCCGCATGATTATGGCGGGTCTTGAATTTACAGGAAAGGCTCCATTCCATGACATCTACATCCACGGACTTGTCCGCGACAAGCAGGGACGCAAGATGTCCAAGTCTCTCGGAAACGGAATCGACCCACTTGAAATCATCGACATGTACGGTGCGGACGCACTCAAGTTCACTCTCAGCTACATGTGCGCACAGGGACAGGACGTTCTCGTAGACAAGGACTCATTCAAGATGGGATCAAAATTCTGCAACAAGGTATGGAATGCAAGCCGCTACATTCTTGGAAATCTTGAAGGCCGCACCCTTATTCCTGTAACAGACGCTGACCTTACAGAGCTTGACAAGTGGATCTACACAAGGCTTGACAACGCTGTTGCCAGTGCAAAGGATGCATTTGAAGCATACCGCTACAACGACGGTGCAAGCGCAATCTACGAATACTTCTGGTACGATCTCTGCGACTGGTATGTTGAAGCAACAAAGCTTTCGTTCAAGAATGGCGATGAAAAGGAAAAGGACCGCGCAGTTTCAGTTCTTCTCAATGTACTTGAAGAATCACTCCGCCTCATGCACCCATACATTCCGTTTGTAACAGAAGAAATCTGGTCAAAGCTTCCACTAGCAGAAATCATTGAAAACCGCAAAAAAGCCGGAACACAGAAAGTAATCACAAACAGTGAATACACAGGGCTCCTTGTTGACGCTCCATATCCAGAAGTTACGGAAGCACGCAAGAATGCGGAAGTAAGCGCAAGGTTTGACGTTCTTAAGGAACTTATCCGCAACATCCGCGGACTCCGTACAGAATGTGGAATCGATCCTGCACTCAAGATCAGCATTGCAATCAAGATTGAAAGCGGAACAAACGCAGAAGTAATCAAGGAAAAGACAGACATGATCCAGCTTCTTGCCGGAATCAAGACAATTGAATTTGTTGATTCAAACCCAGCAAAGTCAATCGGTACAGTCGGAACTGGTTACGAATCATTCCTTCTTGTTGACGAAAACATCAACATCGAACAGCTTGCAGCAAAATTCAAGAAAGACATTGACTGGGAAAAGGAAAATGTCCGCCGCAGCGAAAACAAGCTTAACGGAAAATTCGCAGAGCATGCCCCTGCAGAACTCGTTCAGGCTGAGCGCGACGCACTTGAAGTTGCAAAGAGCAAGATTGAGAAACTTGAAGGCTATTTACGCAATTTGTAATCCATAATTTACAATTCATAATTAAAGGATGTTAATTCTGATTTTTGGGTATATAATAACTATAGTCATTCAATTATGAATTATGCATTCCTAATTATGAATTATTTAACGGGGGCTTGAATATGGCAAAATATGAAATGGCAACTGAAAAACCTGAAAAAATGGACACGGACAGAATGCTTCAGCTTTCAAACATTTCATTCGCGCCATACATCCAGCTCTCATCAATGCTGATTGGCAAACAGCGCCACGCAGGCGGCAACATGTTCCGTCATCAGATTGACACCATGGGAATACTCATGGACTACGGATACATCGACTCCGTTCTTCTAAAGGCAAGCGTTGTCCACGACACAGTGGAAGACATCCCCGACTTTGACGAAAACCTCATATTGAATGCTGACGCAGACGGCAAGGATGTACTTTCGCTGGTACTTGAGGTCACAAAACGTGAAGGCGAAAAAAAAGATGAATTCCTCAAGCGCATAATCAACTACGGATCACAGAAAGCAAAGCTGCTAAAGTGCGCCGACCGAATAAGCAACATGATCAGCCTTGGATTTGTAACCGATTCAAAATTCATCGAACGCTACTGCAACGAAACGGAATTCTACATACTCCCGATTGCAATCGAAGTTGACTACAACATGTACCAGGAACTGATTTCGCTCATCATGACACGACGCCAGTACCTGGAACAGACAAACTACTTTGACAAAAAGGAAAAAGAAGGAAGCAACTAGTTTATTCTCAAAGTTGCAAGATATTCCTTGTGCTCATCTGTGACACGGAAACTTTCCCTTGCTTTCTGAATGCTCTTGTTGTGCACCCACGGACTCAGTTTCCTTTCTTCAATAATTTTTACAGCATCATCCCATTGCTTGGCCAGAGCCGTAGCAAAATACCATGACTGCATCATATTGACGTAATATTCATCGCTCCGGATTTTCGCAATCACATCAAGATACTTGCGGTCATACTCCTCATCAAGAAAATAAGTCATGAAGGCATCGATTCCATAGCGCAAAGTGTACGTCATGGAACTTTTTATCCAGACCTTCGCGCGCTTTAAAATATCATCAGTGTGCTTTTTAAAAACTTTTGGATGGCATGTATCGCAGACAGCCCAGTTGTCTATGTAAGGCAGAAATTTTTCAAACTGAACGATACACTCGTCGTAGTCTTTGATATGTTCAATTAAAAATGAATGGATGAAATTCTCTTCCATGTATTTATGGGGAACCGACTCAAGAAATCCCTTCACATCATACTCTTCCTTAGCGGCATTCAGCGCCTTAGCAAGAGCCCTCAATTTTGGAACCCTTACGCCGATGATTGTATTTTTATCAGTGACCGGGTTCAGTTTTTCCTGAAACTTCTTGTATTCCCTGTCTTCAAGTTCGAAAAGTCTTTTCTGAATTTTTGTCATTTTTGTTTCCGTTTATAAATTATACCATAATTCATTGACGATAATAATATAATCTGCCATCCTACAGCAATGCAATCACCTGCAAGATTGTTGAGCGTAGTCACAGGGTTGCTGAGCGTAGTCGCAGGGTTGCTGAGCGTAGTCGAAGTACACTGCTTTGCCATGCAAACGGGGACAGACCCTAGGACCCTTCGACAGGCTCAGGGATCCTAGGCTGCTACAGGGTTGCTGAGCGTAGTCGAAGTAACACTGCATCTTAACTGCCTTCGATTCCGCCTGTGCTTCACTCAGGGATCCTATAACACAAAGGAGTTTACATGCTGCTGTCAATTGCCTTGATTTTATTTGCCGGAATGTCTACCGGAGCACTTTGTAAAAAAATTCATTTTCCGCCTCTGTTTGGAATGATACTGGCCGGAATCATCATCGGACCCTGCTGTCTCAATTTTCTTGACAATTCAATACTGAACATTTCCATTCAGCTTAGAAAAATCGCACTGATTGTCATTCTTCTCAGGGCGGGATTAAAGCTGAACCTCAATGACCTTAAAAAGAACGGCCGGTCTGCGGTACTCATGTGTTTTCTGCCTGCAACAGCAGAGATGGTCGGAATGGTTGTCTTTGCACCAATGATTCTTGGGATCACCAGACTTGAAGCTGCCATACTTGGTGCTGTAATCGCTGCCGTCTCACCTGCAGTAGTAGTCCCAAAAATGATAAAGCTGATGGATGAAAAACGCGGAACCGCAAAAGGCATTCCACAGATGATTCTTGCAGGAGCCAGCGTTGACGATGTTTTTGTGATCGTAATGTTCACGACCTTCACTTCCCTTGCAAAAGGAGAAGGCATCTCACTGTTCAAGATCGCAGGAATTCCGCTTTCCATCGCCACAGGAATCGGTGCGGGTTTTGCTTTTGGAATTCTGATGTACATCCTCTGGAAAAAATTTCACATGCGAGACACATCAAAAGTGATGATACTTCTATGCACGGCCCTTGCCATGGTCGTAGCGGAAGACGCATGTTCAGCAGTGATACCCTTTGCAAGCCTGATCGGAGTAATGACAAGCGGTCTTGCAATAAAAATGAAAAATGAAATAGTCGCAGCAAGGCTTTCGGCAAAACTTGACCGCCTTTGGGTTCCGTCGGAAATTTTTCTATTCGTACTTGTGGGAGCTTCGGTCCAGATAGGCAGTGTGGCAGACGCAGGAATAAAA
>CALELJ010000235.1 GCA_937902445.1 uncultured Treponema sp.
TCCTTGTAATACCCGAGGGCAACATTATCTTCGGAATTCTTTACATAAAGATCACCGAGAGCATTGAGATACTCAAGGTTTTCGGGTTCCGTCTTGAGAAGTCCCTTGTATATTCTTGCGGCCTGCTCATAGTCTCGCGCAAGGATTGCCGATTTTGCACGTTCAATGATTACGCTGTTCTGTTCTTCTTTTGTGCTCATAAACTTTCCCTTCTATGCTGATTACTTTCTCTTTGGGCGTGCAAATGTTTCTCTTGATAGCTCACCCATTATTCTGCTGTCAAACCTTGAATATGAAGCAACTGAAAAATAATAGATCTTTCCATTCTTAAGGCCCGTCAAAGTGACGGAAGTAACGCTGCCCGCATCAACAGGAGATGTTCCTTCCACAGCCTCGCGGCCAAGATATTCACCAGGTCTGTCCCCATAGAAAATGTAATATCCGCCTACAGTCTCGTCAACGGAATAAGGCCATGACAGAGTAACCTCTCCATCACCGGCATATGCGTTGAGTTCAAAAGGAGGAAGTGGCGACGGAACTTCCTTGTACTTGATCTTAAGTTCAGTAACGGAAGGAGTCTTCTTTCCGTTTCCATCAGGCAAAAGATCTGCCGCAACCTGGAAATAGAGGCCTTTCACGTTTTCAAGTTTTCTGTGGTTCTTTACCGGAATCCATTCAGGATATTCATCAGTCCAGTCGTAGAAATTGTCACCAGAACGCACATAGAACTGGATGTCTGTCTGAGCCGGAATGTTTACAAGCGCATCGATGCCGGTAAGTTCAGCACCAGTCGAAAGCAAGATTGGCTGGGTTTCAAATCTTCCGCCTTCAATGCTGAAAGTTTCCATGCCCTTTGTTTCCTTTGTCTCAGGTCTTGCTTCCCTCTGGATTCTGAAGTCGTCTATGAGGCCTGTGTATTTTGGAGCAATTTCTATTTCAGCCGGAACTCCAAGAATCGGAATGTATATCGAACCTCCCGTTTCGTGGCCGTTTGTCGTCACGTAGACAAGAGATTCGAGAAGGCCATCGATTCTATATTCGAGAAGTCCCGTATTTTCATCAAAGCTGATCTCGTGGTGCATCCACTGGTTTGGAACAATAGTCCTGTAGCTTGAAAGAGTGATCTCACCGTCGTTGTCCACATATCCATTGAAGACGTTTGTGAATGACCATTCAAGATGATTGCCTGAAAAAATTCCCGTGATCATCTGGTACAACGGATAGTTTGCGACAGTACGAGAAGAACGCCATGAGAAAACAACTTCACCGTTTTCTGCGATGCTTGGATTAAGCCAGAAATCGATGCTGAAAGAACCACATGGTCCTTCCTTTCCAAAAATTGAGTTTCTGTTTCCGTGGAGCCTTATTCCGCCTGTACCGCGCGTAATCGCAGATTTTTTTCCGATGCGTGCCTTTGACTCGGTCATAATCGATTTGTTTTCTGAGATTCCATAGTTCCCGCATCTGTCGTCAGAAGTTCCGTCTTCAAAAGAAAGAAGAAGATCTGTATGTTCATCAACATCGTGGGAATTGGTTGCAAGCATCATGGCCTCATAACCGTACTTTCCCCTGCCTCGGGAAATTCCGTCCATCCTGGAAAGAACAGGCCAGCCATTTTTACCGCCTATGACCATATTTTTTTCTTCAGCATTAGCCGTATTCAAAAGGCAAAACAAAACTGCTACAATGAAAGCAGATCTTTTAGAATATGAACGAGCAGAACGAAAATTTACAAACATCAGCAAAACCTCTTTCCCCAAGGGAAGTCCTTCATCAGACAGCATTGAAGGCACCAAACCAGAGCGGTGTCTACATGTGGCGCAACGAAGGCGGAACCATCATATATGTTGGAAAGGCCAAGAATCTGAAAAACCGCCTTACATCCTATTTCAGCGGAAACAAGGACATAAAGACAAAGCTCCTCATAAGCAGGGCCAGATCCATTGAATACATCACAACGGGCAACGAATACGAGGCCTTTCTTCTGGAAAACAACCTCATTAAACAGCATAACCCAAGATATAACATTTGTCTAAAAGACGGAAAATCATACCCTGTACTGAAGATCACAAAGGAAAAATATCCGCGCCTTTACAAAACGAGAACTGTGGTTCACGACGGCTCTGTTTATTTTGGACCTTTTCCTGATGCCACAGCACTTGATACATTCATAGAAACACTCTACGACATATACCCGTTGCGTCACTGCAAGAAATTCCATGAAAAGAGTTCCGCCTGTCTTTACTATCACATGGGCAAATGTCTTGGACCATGCTGCAAAAAAACCGACAATTCCACTTATAGTGAATTTATCGGTGAAATCACATCCCTACTTGAGGGCAAAGAAGACACGGTCAAAAAACTGGAAAACCAGATGAGGGAAGCTGCCAGGGAACTGAATTTTGAAAAGGCCGCAAGACTCCGCGACGGACTCAAGGCACTCTCCATCATGCAGAACCAGAACATAGTGGAAGGCTTTGACCAGAGCGACAGGGACTACATCGCAACCTGGCGTGAGGGAGAACTTGTAAGCTTTACGATCCTCAAAATCCGTGGAGGAAAACTGCTTGGCCGCGACAATTACCGCACGCTTTCCATGAACGAGGACACGGAACTCATTCCAGAATTCATGAGCGCCTACTATACAGAAAAAGAGATTGTTCCGCCTTCAATCTACGTTGTCTCAAAAGACGGAACTGAATTCATGAAACGCTGGATGAAGGAATGCTACGGACTTGACATCGAGATAATTCCCGTTGATGAGACGGAAGGAATGAAGATGCACAAGGCTGCCGTAAACATGGCGCAGCAGAACGCAAGAGAAGACATCATTCGCCGCTTACGTGAACGCGGTGACTTTCCTGCCATGGAAGAACTCAAGAAGGAACTTGGACTTGAAAAACTGCCTGTACGTATTGAAGGTTTCGATATCGCCCATATCGGTGGAAAATTTCCGGTTGCCTCCCTCATCAGTTTCTACAACGGAAATCCGGACAAGAAAAATTACCGCTACTTCAGGCTGAGGACAACCGATGGCCTCATAGACGACTTTGCCTCCATGAAGGAAGCCGTTTCACGCCGATATACAAGACTGCTCAATGAAAATGCGGAAATGCCGGATCTGCTTCTCATAGATGGAGGCATAGGTCAGGTAAACGCCGTCGATTCCATTTTGCAGACACTTGGACTGGACATTCCGATTGCGGGACTTGCAAAACGCGATGAAGAAATCTGGAGGCCCCATACTTCAAAACCAATCTGCCTTCCAAAGAGAAGCGATGGATTAAGGCTTCTGCAGCGTGTCCGTGACGAGACCCATAGATTTGCCACAAGCCGGAACCAGGAACTTAGAACAAAAGAAAACACCGTCTCGCCATTCACGAAACTTCCTGGAGTTGGTCCAAAGCGCGATGTTCTTTTAATGAAGAAATACGGAACTCTGGAAAGCCTTGCCGCCACATCCGAATCAGACATCGCACAGACTCTCGGAATCAGGGCAGAGGCAGCAAGTGACATACTCATCAATGCAAAAAACCTTTACCGCCAGCAGCTTGAAAAACAGAACGCCCAGAAAGCATCTCTTGGAATGCCTGGAACGACAAAGGAAAAGGCGGCAAAATTCAAAATCAATCACGATCTTGCTGCGGAAGCACTGCTTGAAGTCGCAAGTCCGGAAGACGATTCATAGTCAAAGGGCGTTTGCCT
>CALELJ010000236.1 GCA_937902445.1 uncultured Treponema sp.
GGGCTTTGCATGTAGCGACGATATCTAGCGGTTTTGCCAGACTCGTACTGACTGGCAGGTTTTCATAAACTTACAGATCAATGTATTCCTTAGGCTTGAAATTGTCTGCCATTGACCAGGTATGGGCCTTTCCATTTTTAAGACTGAAAATCTTGAGGAAGTCCTTTACTTCTTCCTTTGATTTTCCCCACTGCTTGATGAATGCACGGGATGGATGGTTGTAGATTTCCTCGAAGATTTCATCGCTTTCATCAAGTTCAAGTTTTCCGGAAACACGGACCTGTATTCCCTTGCACTGGAAACAAAGTTCTGCGTTTGGATTTGCCGTGATCTGCTTATAAAGATCCTTGAAGGTACCTGTGTGGAAAATGATTCCGTCTTCGCAAGCCTTGAACATAAGAATTCCACGAACACGAGGGAAACCGTTTTCATCCACTGTGGCAAGATGCATCACAGGGTTTTCATTCATCATCTTGAACAATTCTTCCTTTGTCATAAAAAAGCCTCCTAAAAATATGTTTCGAACTGAATACATAATACTCATATTCAAAATCAAGGCTTTTAAAAATCGCTCAAGAATTTGCTATTTTAAGTAATGTTCTCTGTAGTCGCTTGGACTCATGTCATAGACTTTTTTGAAGGCGGCGGAAAAATGGGAAAGGGATGAAAATCCGCATTGAACGGCAATTTCAGAAACTGAAAAATCATTTCTTCTTAAAAGCTTCAGGGATTTGTTAAGGCGCACACCTGTAAGATAATTTTTTGGAGAAGTTCCGACTTCCTTCGTAAAAATCCTGTTGAAATTTGATACCGACATGTTGGCGTTTCTTGCAAGATGAGCAATGGTAAGATCTTCTCCGCAATGGAGTTCTATGTAAGTCTGAATTCTTCCGATTCTTTCATTGGAAGAAACTGAACGCATGTCATAGTTTTCTCCAAGAAGACTGCGGATTATCCAATGGGTCAAAAGCTTTGTCTGGCATTCAAGGGTGACTTCGGAGTTTTTCATGTGCTTGGAAGATTCAAAAGCAAAAAGGTGAAGAATTTTTAAAACATCATGGCAGATTAAAAACTGCTTGCCCAGATACTGGGGAATATCTTTCTGATACATGGAAAACTGGCTTTCAAAATATTCCCTGTCGATCATTATGGTGTAGTAATTCGGAAATTCAGTTCCCTTGTCTTCGTGAGGAATTTCCGGAGAAAGGATGGATGCAAGATAATAGTTTTTCTTAAGTTCGATCTTTGGTTCAACAAGAAAGTCGTCAGTACCGAATTCGATTATTATCATGTAGGAAGGATGGCTATGATTTTTCTTGATGGCAAATTCACAGAATCCCGCAGCCTGAATGAAAAGGGCAAAATTTTCATAGACATAGCAGTCTACATTTTTCAAATTGGATTCCGTAATTGTTTCTCCAACAAGCTTTTTTATTTTATCCATGTTTTCCATTGCACTACCCTACCCCATTATTCCGATGAGAATTCCTGCGACTATGATTGCGGCACAAATTGATTTATGAAGGATATTCTTTTCCTTGAATACAAATTTTCCGCCGATGATGGCAATGATGACGCTTGATTGCTTTATCAATGTCATGACAGTTATCTGGCTTTCAGGATAAGCATTGGCAATGAAAAGAGATTTATCCATGACAATGATTCCGACTGCAAGAAACCAGACCCAAATGTTTTTCCATACGCTTCTGTTTATTTTAACTCTTCTTACAAGGGCATAGATTGCATAGTAGATCACCATAAACAGTGTATACCAGAACAATAGCTGGCTTGAGTTCATTTCCTTCATGAGGATTTTATCAAGCAATCCAGAAACGGCGTTCAACACGCATGAAAGGAAAGCAAGGAAAATGAAAAAAGAATTGGAAGCTGACTTCTGACCTTCATTTTCACCGGCTGTTACTTTTTCTTCAATGACAGATTCTTTTTTTATGAAAGGATTGAATTTTAAAAATAGAAGACCTGCGCTTACAAGGACAAGTCCGATTCCCTTGAAAAAAGTAATTTTTTCACCAAGGACAATTACTCCAAGAAGTGTGGCAAAGAGGACTCTTGAAAGATCAAGAACTCCGCAAAGACTTATGGGAAGTTTTTTTATTGCCTTGAAGCCTGCAATCCATGCAACAAAAATGACGAATGCCTTCAATGCAACCCAGAGATACTGATTGAAGGTAAGACCACGTGCCTCTGGAAATTGAGGAGAACAAATCAAAAGAGAAAGAAAAGTATATACAAGAAGGACTTCAGTTACAGAATTTTTTTCAAGAGACTTCTTTTTACAGATTTCCCTTAAGCCCTTGATGATTCCATAGACCAAAACTAAAAGCATCCACATGACACCTAGGATATAAAAAAACCGCCTGCATTTCTACAGACGGTCTTAAGATGATACAGAAACTGTCGATGTCAATGAATATCTAGAAACCTTCGTTTCACAATCAAAGCTTCCATTTATTTTTCATCTTCATTGGCAATGCGGTCAACTCCCACAACATAGTCAGGATCAGTGATTGTAACGACCTTGATTCCGCTTGCGCTTCTTCCCTGAACTGTAATGTCCTTTGCCTCAACGCGGACTGAAGTTCCCTGGCTTGTAATGCACATTACGCTGTCTTTTTCACGTACGCAAAGGGATCCTATGATTTCTCCCTTGTCGTCAACATTGCCAAAGATTCTCTGTCCTCCTGTTCCACGACCGTGGGCACTGAATTCAGCAGGGTCAACGCGCTTACCTATTCCCTTTTCTGTGATTACAAGGATGCGTGCATCTTCTTCCTTTTCAATTCTGATTGCAGAGGCAAGTTCATCACCTTCAGAAAGCTTAAGTCCAGCAACACCACGACTTGTTTTTCCCATCGGACGAACATCATCTTCTTCAATGCGCAATGCCTGTCCACGACGGCTTACAAGAAGAAGGTCATCCTTACCTGATGTAAGGATTGAACTTACAAGAGTGTCCCCGTCATCAAGACGGACTGCAGTTGTTCCGCGAGCCTTTGCATTCTTAAACTCACTTGTAGGTGTCTTCTTTACTACACCGTTTGCCGTTGCCATAAATAGGAATTCATCATCCTTGAATTCCTTGAGAGCAACAGTCGTAGTAATATCCTCGTTTCCAAGAGTAAGCAAAGACTTTACGTGACTTCCGCGGCTTGTTTTTCCAGCTTCCGGAATTTCATGAACCTTGACCCAGTAGGCTTTTCCCGCTGTCGTAATGAACATAAGATAGTCATGGGTGGAAGCAACGAACATCTGGTTGATGTAATCTTCTTCAACAAGCTTTGCGGAAATTACTCCCTTACCTCCCCTACCCTGGCTCTTGTACTGGGAAACAGGAACACGCTTGATGTATCCGACCTTTGAAATGAGGACAACCATATCCTCTTCCTTGATCATATCTTCAACATTGATTGTCTCAACTTCACCGGCAACAATGTCAGTCTTTCTGTCATCGCCGAATTTTTCAACGATAGAGTTTGTTTCTTCCTTGATGAGATTGAGGATTTTTTCATGGTGAGCAAGAAGATCTTCAAGACGTGCGATTTCTGCCTTGAGCTGCTCCATTTCGATTTTAAGTTCATCAATACGCAAAGATGTAAGAACACCAAGACGAAGGTCAACAATTGCCTGGCTCTGCTCTTCATCAAAACCGAATCTTGCTTCAAGGCGTTTCTTGGCTTCAGGTTCATCCTTGCTTGAACGGATGATCTGGATTACTTCATCTACACAATCAACAGCTGTAATCTTTGCTTCAAGGATGTGTTCCTTTTTCTTTGCTACTGCAAGTTCGAATTTTGTACGGCGTGTGATTACCTGGTCACGGTGATCAACAAAGTGCTTGATTATCTGCTTGAGATTGAGAATCTGTGGTGCAAGTCCGTTTCCAGACGGAACAAGGGCAAGATTGATGATTCCGTATGAAGACTGGAGTGCTGTCTTAGCAAAAATCTGATTGATTACAACCTTTGCGATTGCAGTTCTCTTTATGTCGACTTCAATGCGGACATCGTCTCCATGGCTACCGTCGTTAACACGGTCGATTCCTTCAATGATTCCATCGCGTGCAAGTTCACCGATTTTTGATACAAGATCAGTTGTTCTTGTCTGGTAAGGAATTTCCGTAAACACGATTTTTTCCTTTCCCTTGGTGTCAACTTCAATTGTAAAACGTGCACGAAGAAGAATCTTTCCACGTCCAGTCTTATAGGCATCAGCAATTCCCTTTCTGCCAAAAATGATTCCGCCTGTAGGAAAGTCAGGACCCTTCATATGGTGCATGAGGTCATCTATGGTACATTCAGGATTATCGATATAGGCACATATTGCAGATCCTACTTCCTTAAGATTGTGTGGAGGCATGTTTGTTGCCATACCGACGGCAATACCAGTTGAACCGTTACACAAAAGGAAAGGGAAAGCTGCAGGAAGAACTTTTGGTTCCTGTCTTGTATCATCAAAGTTAGGACTGAAATCAACAGTGTCCTTCTTGATGTCATCAACCATTACCTCGGCAACCTTCGACATCTTTGCCTCAGTATAACGGTAAGCTGCAGCAGGAGATCCGTCGATTCCTCCGAAGTTACCCTGTTTTGTAACAGGCATGTAACGCATTGAGAAAGCCTGACCAAGACGAACCATTGCATCGTAAACGGAAGCGTCACCATGTGGATGGTAACGACCAAGAACATCACCGACTACAGTAGCACACTTTTTTGTCTTTCCACCGCTGGTCAAATTCTCTTCTGCCATGGCATAAAGAATTCTTCGGTGAACAGGCTTAAGTCCATCACGAACATCAGGCAAAGCACGCTCTACGATTACCGACATGGAATAGTCGATGAATGAGCGCTGCATTTCATGTTCAATAGGTGCAGTTAAAATGTATCCGCCTTCCGGTGTCTGCTTTTCTTCGTATTTTATCTTTTCAATCATTTTAATTATTCCAGTTTTGGATCCCTGAGCTTGTCGAAGGGTCCTTTTTTTATATTAAAGTCACTTCGACAGGCTCAGTGACCCTTGTTTTATATAAAATAATCAAACATCCAGTGTTGCATATTCTGCATTTTCTTCGATGAACTTGCGGCGAGGATCAACATCATCACCCATGAGTATTGAGAATACCTGATCAGCCATAGCCGCATCGGTAATCTTTACCTGCTTCATCTTTCTGTTTCCAGGTGCCATTGTAGTGTCACGAAGTTCTTCCCATTCCATTTCACCAAGACCTTTGTAACGCTGTACTTCTGCCTTGTCACGGTTTTCACCAAGTTCTTCGAGGGCACGGTCCCTTTCTTCATCACTGAATACAAATTTGCGGTATTTCTGCTTTTTATATTCAACACGGTAAAGAGGAGGCATTGCTATATAAACATGTCCGCGCTCAATAAGTTCAGGCATGAAGCGGAAGAAGAATGTCATGAGCAAAGTTGAGATATGTGCGCCGTCAACATCGGCATCGGCCATGATGATTACTTTGTGGTAGCGGAGTTTTTCAATGTTGAAATTTTTTCCGATACCTGTTCCAAGGGAAGCAATTACAGGCTGAAGTTTTTCGTTGTTCATTACTTTTGAAGGATCAACTTTTTCAACGTTGAGCATCTTACCCCATAGAGGAAGAATAGCCTGGGTCTTTGGATTTCTACCCTGCTTTGCTGAACCGCCGGCAGAATCTCCTTCGACGATGTATACTTCACATTCTTCAGGTTTGTTCGATGAACAGTCCGCAAGTTTTCCAGGAAGACCAAAGGAATCCATTCCGCTTTTGCGGTTTGTTTCGATTGCCTTGCGTGCCTTGATGCGGCCCAAAGCTTCATTGACTGCCTTTTCAAGAATTGAATTGCAGATCTGAGGATTCTGCTCAAACCACTGTGTAAGCTTTTCTGAAACAAGTGAATATACAATTGAACGTACTTCCGTGTTTCCAAGCTTCTGCTTTGTCTGGCCTTCAAACTGAGGCTCCGGAACCTTTACGGAAATTACTGCCGCAATACCGGTACGAACATCATCACCAGTAAGGCGTTCAACCTTTATTTCCTTTTTCTTGTCGGCATCACCAGGCTTCTTGTTTCTGTCAACCTTAGGATTAAGTTTCTTGAAAAGCTTGTCATTGTTGTCCAATGCCTTGTTCATTACGAAAGTGAGGGCATTCTTAAAGCCGTCAAGATGTGTTCCGCCTTCACGGGTATTGATGTCGTTTACATAGGAATAGATCTTGTCTTCGTAGCCGTCATTGTACTGCCCGCTGTGCGAG
>CALELJ010000237.1 GCA_937902445.1 uncultured Treponema sp.
ACCGATACCAACACCAAGGTAAACTGCTGTGTCATCAAGGATGTCCTGCTTTCCCATGAGGCCTGAATCATCAAGAGCCATCTTAGCAGCTGCTACTGCAAACTGTGAGAACGGAGCCATCTTGCGTGCTGCGGCACTGTCCATGTATTCATCAGCCTTGAAGTTCTTTACTTCTGCGCTGTACTTTACCTTGAATGGACCTACATCATACTTTGTTGTTGTTGCGATTCCGCACTTGCCAGCCTTTACTCCAGCCCATGTTTCTTCTACTGAATTTCCAAGTGGTGATACACAACCAAGACCTGTTACTACTACTCTTCTCATAATATTATCTCCTAATCTCATAGTTATGGAAAAAGCACTCCCATTGAGAACCGTGCCAAGCCTGCTCCGGTGTTTCCTGTCCACCCGTAAGGCTGAGGGCTTCACCCTCAGAATCCGCGTGGGTCACAAGTCGCATTTTGTCACGAACCTCAATTCCGCACTTTTTCCGTCGTATATTATTTGTCGATACCATTATTTCGTTTTAAGGAAATAAAGTAATCTTCATTCACAAAAAGATATGAATTGCTTAAGTGCTTAAGCTCCCATGCCGCCGTCTACGCCGATTACCTGACCTGTGATGTATGTTGAAAGATCACTGCCAAGGAACAATGCTGCGTTTGCAATGTCTTCTGGCTTTCCGGCTCTCTTAAGCGGAATCTTTTCTGCCATTGCAGCCTTTACTTCATCCTTGAGAACATTTGTCATGTCTGTTTCGATGAATCCAGGTGCGATTGCATTTACGCGAACACCGCGTGCTCCAACTTCTGCTGCAAGCGACTTGCTGTATGCAATGAGTCCGCCCTTTGATGCAGAGTAGTTTACCTGTCCGCCGTTGCCGTGAATACCAACGATAGAAGACATGTTTATGATTGAACCTGCACGCTTTCTTATCATGTCGTTTGAAACAACCTGACTGATAAGGAATGCTGATGTAAGGTTGATGCGGAGTACATCGTCCCAGTCTTCCTTCTTCATGCGGAACGAAAGACCGTCGCGTGTGATTCCGGCATTGTTTACAAGGACATCAAATCCGCCTGCTTCTGCAAGGGCTGCCTTTACGACTTCAGTTACCTGTTCAGCATTTCCAACGTCTGCGTAGATTTCGTGGAATGCAACTGAGTTTTCTTTTGCAAGAGTTTCAAGAGCATCTTTGTTTGCCGATGGCTTTGAACAAAGACCCCATACTTCACAACCGTTCTTAAGATAAGCTTCTACAATAGCCTTTCCGATTCCGCGTGAAGAACCGGTGATAAGGGCTTTTTTTCCTTTAAGCATAAATATCTCCTAAAGTCTTTTTATGCATCCTGCGGGTCCCAGCGACGGTAAAATCAGGAGTGGTGCTCCCGGTTTCACTGGCCTAAGCCTGACGGCCTCTGCTTTTGTGACCGGGTCCTCCCTCCTGCATTTTCCCTGCGTCCCACAGGATGCATAAAATTCATAGTACATAATTAACGGAAGTCGCAGGTTTCACGAACCCTGACTCCGCATGTATTTATAACTTCTTTGTTTGACGGGAAAAACTCTTCCGGGGTCTTCCCGCTGCATCTATTACAAGCTGCTGATTGTTTCTGCTGTGTTTACTGGAGTTGCGGCGATTCCGGCTCCGAATTCTGTCTGACCCCAGAGGCCTGCAAGAACTTTTCCAGGACCAACTTCAAGTACTGCGGAATTTTCGATTCCGTCTTCCTTGATTACACCGGCAAGGCATGCTTCTTCGTCTGTCCAGAGAACCGGGTGTGTAAGGTGAAGGACTGCAGCCTTCTTTGCCTGATCACCGTCGATTACCTTTCCGCCTGTTACGTTTGAGAAAAGGTTGATTTTTGGATCGTTGAATTTTACATCAGCAAGGAACTTTTCAAATTCTACTGCTGCATCCTGCATGAGTGGTGAGTGGAATGGACCTGCTACCTTGAGGCGAACTGCACGGCGGGCACCGGCTTCTTTTGCAGCTGCTTCCACCTTGTCGAGTGCGTCGAATGTTCCGCTTACTACTGTCTGCTTGTCGCTGTTCATGTTTGCGGCATATGCATCTGCGATTGGTTCTACAAGAGTCTTAACCTGATCCTGTGAAAGTCCAAGAACAGCTGTCATTCCTGGTGCGCGGCCTTCGCTCTTTGCTGCGATTTCTTCGCATACCTTCTGCATGATGATACCGCGCTGGCGAACTACCTTGATTACATCTTCAAATGAAAGAACACCTGCTGCATAAAGAGCTGGGAATTCACCGAGTGAGAATCCCATTGCAGATGAAGGTTCGATTCCCTTTTCCTTGAGAGCTGCCATTGTTGCCAATGAAGCTGCTGTGATTGCAATCTGGCTGTTGTCGCTTCTTGCAAGGTCTTCAGGTGTTGATTCCCACAAAAGCTTTGCCATATCAAGACCAGTGATTGCCGAGATGTCGTCGATCACTTTTTTTGCTGCAGGTGAACTCTCTGCAATATCCTTTGCCATACCAGGTGCCTGAGCTCCCTGTCCTGGGAACAAAAATGCATACTTCTTTGACATATTAACCTCATCGTAAAAGTTTAGTTGTGTTTATTATGACAAAATTAGAAAAAATGTCAAGTATAAAGATTTCTTAGATATTATGAAAAACATACTCCCGTCAGGAACCAGAAAGCCCTGCTCCGGGTGCTCCCTTTTCTCTCATAAGGCAGAGGGACAAGCCCTCAGGTTCTCAATGGGTCGCAAAGTCGCAGGTTTTCTGAACCCTGACTCCGTATGCTTTTCGTATTATGGAGAAATAACACATCTGCCCTTTTTTAGGTGGTAGAGAGGGCGGGCCCCAGCGACGGTAAAATCAGGAGTGGTGCTCCCGGTTTCACTGGATTAAGCCTGACGGCCTTTGTTCTTTTGACCGGGTCCTCCCTCCTGCATTTTCCCTGCGTCCCACCCCCTAACAATAAATTCATTTCATGATCAGATCTGCCAGTATTCTTGCCATTTTTTTTGGATGCTTAAAATCGCAGGTTTTCTGAACCCTGACTCCGTATGTTTTTCATGATTTCCTATAGCCTTATACATGACATTTTTTAGAGCATATGGCGGGTCCCAGCGACGGAATGAATGACAATGGAATCCTCCCGCTTCATTCAGAAACACTTCAGCAATTCAAGGATCCCTGAGCCACGTCGAAGGGTCCGTCGTACTTTGACATGTTGTCTCACGGACGGTTCGACTGCGCTCACCGATCCTGACTTCGCTCAGCAATCCTGCGTGTCATGGATCAGCTGTCCTGCATGCCGAAACGAGCGCTCGTTTAAAAACAAAAAAGCCCCCTTCGGTAATCGAGGGAGCTTTCCATCTTTGTAGTCAAGAAACTATTCTGTAAGAATCTTGATTACTTCTGCCTTGTCCTGTGTGTTGAGGATCTGGGCACGCTTGTCTGCAGACTTGAACAGGAGGCTTACTTCAGCAAGGAACTGAAGGTGTGGGCCTGTCTTGTTAACAGGAGACAATGTCATGATGAAGATACGACATGGTTCGCTGTCAAGGCTGTCAAAGTCAACCGGATTGTCAGAAACTCCGATACATGCAACAAGGTCAGAAACTGTGTCTGTCTTTCCGTGTGGAATAGCGATTCCGTGCTTCATGCCTGTAGACATTTTGCGTTCGCGGTCGAGTACACATTCCTTTGCAGATGCTTTATCTGTAACCTTTCCTGCCTTTACAAGGATTTCAAGGAGTTCGTCGATAATTTCTTCTTTAGTAGTTCCTTTAAGGTGAAGGTCTACTGTTTCAGGTGTTAATACTGTTCTTAAGTCCATGGCTATATTTTATTTACCCCCTAAGCATTTGTCAAGGTCGAAAACACTTTCATTTTGTTACCAATTATTTAACGGCTTTTTTCAGGTCTTCGATCAATTTTTCTGCAGCTTCTCTTGTTCCCATTCCAAAGCTGAAAAGAGATTTTAAAGGGAAGCCCTGGAACATGGCATCTGCCATTTCCTTTGCCGCAGCTCCCATGTCACCGATAACGGTATCATCACTACCCTTGTCGTTTTCCTTAAGATAGGCCTTGAAAATCGGAGCTGTTCTTGGATCATCAAGCAATGCACTGAATGTGGTGTCTCCCTTGATTTCCAATGGAAGGTAACGGTTTGAAACATAATTCAGTTTTGCCGTTGCCTGAATGTTGTCGCTGGCATTACCAACGCAGATTTCATACTCACCTGTCCTTGCATACCAGTCGTTGATTTTTGTCTCGTAGTAGCTAAGGCTGCGTGCATCAAGTTCAAGTTCAACTTTTTTTGTCTCGCCAGGTTCAAGATAAATTTTCTTAAAGCCCTTGAGTTCCTTTACAGGGCGTCCGAAAGTTTTTGTCTTGTCCGCAACATAAAGCTGAACTACTTCCTTGCCGGCAACTTTTCCAGTGTTCTTCACATCTACTGTGGCGGTTATTGTTCCGCCTTCTTTAAGCTCTGCTGAACTCAAAACCAGATTGCTGATTTCAAAAGTCGTGTAGGAAAGTCCATGGCCGAAAGCGTATGCAACAGGAATATTTTTCTTTTCGTAGTAACGGTAACCTACATAAATGCCTTCATCATATTTTGTTGTAATTCCATCACCGCCAAAAGAAAGATAGCAAGGAGTATCTTCAACACGGAGAGGGAAAGTTTCAGCAAGATGTCCGCAAGGATTTGCTTCGCCGTACAAAAGCATGTCTGTTGCTTCTCCAACACCCTGGCCGCCAAGATACATTTCAAGAACCGCACCAACATCTTTTCTCCAAGGAAGAACTACAGGAGCCCCGTTGTGAAGGACTACAACAACATTCTTGTTCACTTTGAGGATTTCTTCGATGAGTTTGTTCTGGCATGCAGGAAGATCCATGTTCTTTCTGTCAAAGCCTTCGCATTCAATCACATCAGGAAGACCTGCAAACACAACTACTGCATCTGCGCTCTTTGCCTTTTCAACGGCAGCCTTGATTTCCGCATCATCAGTCAGGTCTCTGTCTGCTGGGAACGCCTTCTCATAGTCAACGGTGCGCTTTTTTTCAAGTGCTACATCAAAAGCATTGCTTACCTTGCTGCACTGAATGTGGCTTGAACCACCGCCCTGATATCTTGGAACTTTTGCATATTCTCCCACATAGAGAATCTTTGCATCTTTTTTAAGCGGAAGGATTCCGTTGTTTTCAAGAAGAACAGCACATTCACTTTCTACCTGAACTGCCTTCTTATGATCGCGCTCGTTGTCAAATACAACGTTATCGTGAGGATTGTCTACATAATCGAAAAGAACCTTGAGCATGTTTTCAACAGCCCTGTCCAGAAGCTTTTCATCAAGAGTTCCGGCTTTTACAGCTTCTACGATTTTCGCATCGTTGACTCCACCGCTTGCAGGCATTTCAAGATCAAGGCCAGCAGCAATTCCCTTTGCACGGTCAGCAACAGCACCCCAGTCGGTCATTACGTATCCGTCGAAGCCCCATTCATTTCTGAGGATGTCTGTAAGAAGCTTTTTATTTTCTGCGGAATATACGCCGTTGATCTGGTTGTAGCTGCACATCATGGTTTTTGGCTTGCTTTCCTTTACGGCAATCTCAAATCCGCTCAGATATATTTCACGGAATGTGCGCTCATCGATTTCTGAGCTGACACTCATGCGGAAGAATTCCTGATTGTTGCAGGCAAAGTGCTTTACGGAAGTTCCTACATTCCACTTCTGAACACCGCGGATGTGTGCTGCGGCAATTTTTCCGGAAAGATATGGATCTTCGGAAATGTATTCGAAGTTGCGGCCACAAAGAGGACTGCGCTTGATGTTCATTGCAGGTCCAAGGAGAATTGAAACGTTCTGTGCACGACACTCCTGACCAAGGGCATCGCCCATCTCTTCCAGGAGTTCAGTATCAAAACTTGACGCTGTCGCACATGCTGCAGGGAAACATACGGATGTGACAGTTGATCCGTCCTTGTTCATTTTACGAAGTCCGTGTGGACCGTCAGACACCATTACAGACGGAATGCCAACGCGTTCTACAGGTTTTGTATCCCAGAAACTTGCACCGGAACAAAGTGATGCTTTTTCTTCAAGTGTCATTTCCGAAATAATTTTTTTAACGTCACGGGACATTGTGACCTCCAAGATATATAGAAGAATCCACCCTAAAAATAGGAGCTGAACAGATTCCAATAATATTATAAAGCGGGATGTATAAATTGACAATTTTTAAAATATTAAGGCAATCCGCAATATTCCATTAAGTAGTAGTTATACGGATCCTTCGACAGGCTCAGGAATCCTAGGGCGGATAGTTCTGGAATCCTAGGGCGGGTGGCTTTGGGATTATGAGGCGGGATATGCGAGTTACAGGGCTGCTGAGCCTGTCGAAGCAGCCTTATTGATACTCGAGCATACTAAAAAAAACAGGCTCACAATCAGTGAGCCTGTACTTGATTAATCTAATCTAAAAATTAAAGCGCAGCAAGTTTTGCCGCAACAAGTTTGCTTGCCACTGCAGGATTTGCCTTGCCCTTTGATTCCTTCATTACCTGACCGCAGAGCCAGCCGACAACGTTTGTCTTTCCGCCCTTGAAGTCTGCCACAGCCTTAGGATTGTTTGCAATTACCGTATCAACGATGGCTTCGATGGCACCTTCGTCTGCAACAACTTCCATGCCTTCTTCCTTTGCGATTACTGAAGGCATCTTGTTTGTTTCAAGCATCTTTGCAAATACAGTCTTACCCTGAGCACCGGTAATCTTCTTGTCGGCGATGAGGTTTACAAGTTCAGTGATGTGTGCAGGTGTAATTGTTACATCCACGATTGTCTTTTTCTGTTCATTGAGGACTGCAAGGAGTTCAGCAAGAATCCAGTTGGCAACTTTTTTAACATCCTTTGCATTCTTTGCGGCATCTTCAAACCACATTGCAAGGTCGCGGCTTGTTGTCAAAGTCTGAACATCAAAATCAGAAAGACCGTATTCCTTCTTGAGGCGTGTTCTCTTTGCTTCCGGAAGTTCACCTACGCGGTCAAAGGCACGCTTGATGAGTTCTTCTTCTACTGTAAATGGCTTGATGTCCGGTTCAACAACAAAGCGGTAGTCCACGAAAGAGTTCTTTGTACGCTGAACTACAGTCTGCTTCTTTTCATCATCCCAACCCATTGTAACCTTGAATCCGGCATTGAATTCCTGGCGGTCGTTGATGAATTCCTCAAGCTGTCTCTTTGCTTCGTAGGCACAGGCATCCTTGATTGTGCGGAACGAGTTGAGGTTCTTGATTTCGGAAATAGGTGTGTGGTAAACCTTTCCGTCTTCCCAAACGTTAAGGTTGATATTGGCGTCACAGCGCATGTTACCTTCTTCAAGGTTACCGTTTGTAACTTTAACATAGCGGAGAATTTCCTGAACTGTCTGGAAGAACAATGCGGCTTCTTCTCCGGAAGTCATGTCTGGCTTTGTAACGATTTCGATGAGCGGAGTTCCACAGCGGTTGTAGTCGATGTATGAGTGTGCACCCTGCAAGTGAAGTGACTTACCTACGTCTTCCTCAAGGTGAATGCGTTCAACACGAACACGGCGGTATTTTCCGTCTTCCACGATACAAGGCTCGCCCTTGAAATTTGTTGGACGGCATTTTGTTCCGCCTGCCCTTTCTTCTTCAGGATAATGGATCATTGGAAGATCAACATAACCGTCTGTGCAGAGAGGAATATCGTACTGGGTGATCTGATAACCCTTTGCAAGGTCAGGATAGAAATAATGCTTGCGGTCAAATTTTGTAAAGCGTGCGATCTTGCAGTTGAGTGCATGGCCTGCTACGGCACCAAGTTCAACATAGCCCTTTGAAATGCGTGGCATGGCACCTGGGAGTCCAAGACAGACAGGACACACGCGGGTGTTAGGCATTCCGCCGTAACGGTTTTCACAGGCACAGAAAGCCTTTGTTTTTGTAAGCAACTGGGTATGGATTTCGCATCCGATTACAACTTCATATTTTTCAATAGCCATAATGATTCCTATAAAAATTTGTCATTTATTATAGAAAAGATATGGGAGTTTTTCAACGGTGGGAAATAGCTAACTTTTTTCCACCAAAGCCGTCAAAAAATTCACCTATAAGAAAATAATATATATAGGAAGTGTCTGAACAGGCGGCCATCTCTCGGGACTCTTTGACGGCATTATGCCGAGTAAAGCAAACGGGAGGTAATGTTATGGCAGAAATGATTATTCTTGTTGTGACTTGCATTGCAACGGTAATTAGTACTGTGATAACGGCTCTCTCTTATTTCGAAGCGAAAGAGAAAGAGTAAAAAAATAGCCGCCCAGTCCAACCCTGTGGCGGCTGTCACCGGTTAAGGTGATAAAAACCCAGTGGAGGTGACCAAATGTTTGGGCACTTCCTTCTTTTAATATAGTAAATAAACAAAATAATTTAAAGTCCAAAACAAGTAAATTTCTGGAGCAAACAGCAGTTCTTGCCGGCCGTCATTTTTACATTTGGCATAAATTGAATTATAATGTGGGCATGTTAAAAAAATCTTCTGCACTTTTGCTTTTGGTTTTCTCAATGCTGTCTTGCTTTTCCTGGGGACGAAAAAAGAAAGCGATTACTACACAGCCGGAACCAAAACAAGAGCCGGCGAAAGTAGTTCCGGCTGACCTTGAAATCCTCATCAACTCTTATCCGGAACTTTCCATCAAGGCGGAATTCAGCAAAGATGCAGACGATTACATTTTGACTTTTGAAAACAACGGAAAAAGCTGGAAGTTCTACTGGGCCCAGGGATCCGTGCTGCCGGAAGAAGAACTTGCAAACCACAAGCTTTACTGGCCGCTGGTCTACGGCTACAGCAACGTGCTCCGTGATCCATCGACTTTTACGCAGGAAGAAATACAGCGTCTCAAGGAATTCGGCACTGTAAAAAACAGGCGCAACGGTGCAGGCACTCCAATGTTTTTCTTTGATGCAGTCTATTCAAGTTCAAGCAGAAAAAGTATTGAGCCTCACATAATCGGAACCACATTCCTTGGAAAGAAAACAAGGGTGCACGAAATCGTTCTGCCGCACCTTAGGAAGGTTGAAGAAAAAATCCGGCAGGCGGAAAAATCATCGCCGGAAGTCCAGGTGTTCATCAAGGAACTTAAAAGCGCCGCAGCCTACCATTGGCGTGAGATAGACGGAACAAACAGAAAATCATTCCATTCCCTGGGCATCGCTGTAGATGTTCTCCCGGTTGCCTACCACGGCGGTGAAGTTTTCTGGAGCTGGGCAAGGGACAAGAATCCAGACGGCTGGATGGTGACACCGATAAGGAAAAGATGGATGCCTCCAAAGGAAGTAATCGATGCCTTTGAAAGCGAGGGTTTCATCTGGGGCGGTTACTGGGCAATTTGGGACAATATGCATTTTGAATATCATCCGGAATTAATCGCCAAACTAAAAGCAAATACAGACGAAAAGTAACTATATATGATTCTGCATAAGGCACAGGGTCATTGAGCTCTGTCGAAATGACCCGGATACTATCAGCGCAGGCTTCGACTACGCTCAGCCGGCCTGGCAACTTTGGATCTCTAAGTGGTTCCTGAGTTGCCTCCTGCGTCCTGCTTTTTAATCCGCTAATAATCCCTGATTAATTTCGCAACCGTACGGCCAAACTTAGAGTTGAAACAAAATAAAGCATTTAAAAGTGGACAGTTAGACTAGTTTTGAAGGACCCTTCGACTGCGCTCAGGGATCCTGGGCGAAAGCCTTGCTCTCTAGATACCGGTACCTTTCATAACTTTCGCCCCAAGAATCGCATACGCAATTCTTGTATAGGCTGTGTAGATAATTTGGGCGAAAGTCGGACCCTTCGACTGCGCCCTTCGGCAGGCTCAGGGACCACTCAGGGATCCTTTCTTAACCAGCTTAGGGATG
>CALELJ010000238.1 GCA_937902445.1 uncultured Treponema sp.
ACCCGGGCTTCAAGTCATCACATGCCGACCTCTTTGTCTGTGTGCAGCCTTAATATTCCCTGTTGAACTTTATCTCCCATACACGGTGGATTTTCGTGTTCCTGTAGTCTTCCGGAATTGTCTGGGCCGTGATTTCCCTGCAGATTGCATTGGACGGAATTTTTGCTTCATCGAAGACAAGCCTTCGGCTGTTTGTGCTGAAATAGAGGGTTCCGTCGTCGGAAAGAATTTTTGAGCAAAGGCGTACAAGCTCACACCAGTCGCGGTTTATGTCAAGCATGGTGTCTGTTTTCTTGCTGTTGCTGAAGGTTGGAGGATCAAGGACGATTATGTCAAACTTTCTGAATTCCTCATTGTGTTCAGCTTCTTTTTCCCTGTCATAAAGATAATGGACTACATCGGAAGCAATGAAATTGTATTTTGTTCCGTCTGTAAAACCATTAAGCTCCATGTTGCGTTTTGACCAGTCGGTATAGGTATTGCTTAAATCAACGCTTTCTACATAGGATGCTTTTCCTTCCGCTGAATAGACAGAAAAACTTGAGGTATAGGAAAACAGGTTGAGGACCCGCTTTCCCTGGGCCATGTCCCTGACTTTTGCACGGAGAGGCCTGTGGTCGAAGAAAAGTCCTGTGTCGATGTAGTCTGAAAGGTTTACGTTGAAAAGCTGTCCCTGCTCAAAAACAATTCCCTTTATGGAAACATCATTTTCATTCTTTTCATATTGGGCACGCTTCTTGTTTTCCGTCTGCTTTTTTCGTGTCTTTGTAATAACGTTGTTTCCGCTTATGCCAAGAACTTTTGCGGCTGCATTTGACATTTCCCTGAGCCAGATGTTTTCCTCTTCCTCATCTTTTTCGTATGGACGCTCGTAAAGGTAAAGGTGCAGGTAAGTTCTCTCCGCTTCTTCCTTTACAAGCTGAACCGATTCCGCCTTGTTTTCACTTATGGCTGTGTTGAGCATGGAATAGTATTTTGCGGCCTCAAGTTTTGTTTCAACATCTGGAGGCAGGAACGTGTATATTTCGGCGCACAATGGAATTTCAGGGATGTCTTTGTCATAAAGGCGGTAACATGTGACACGGTTTTTTCGTGCCCATTTCTTGAGCTGCTTGTAATTCTTAGAAAGCCGGTTGGCAAAGAGCTGGGCCTGATACTGGTTCTTATTTTCCATGTGTGAAAGTATATACTTATTATAGAATAATTGATATATTTTACCCATGAAATTTACTGAATTTTCTTTGCATGAAAACCTGCAGAAGGGGATTGAAAATGCCGGTTACGTTGAATGCACGCCGGTTCAGGAACAGGTTTTGAAGGCCATTATTGAAGGCCGTGATTTGTACGTTCAGTCGCAGACTGGAACAGGAAAGACATGCGCTTATCTTACAAGTGTAATCCAGCAGCTTTTATCAAGGACAGATGTTCAGGGCAAGCAGGCCCTTGTTATGGTTCCAACACGTGAGCTTGCTGTTCAGGTTCAGGAAGAAGCAGAAAAACTGTGTTCTGCAAGCAGCCTCAAGTGCGCAAGTTTTTATGGCGGTGTAGGTTACGACAAACAGGTTGCTGCCTTAAAGAAAGGTGCCGACATTCTCATCGGAACTCCGGGACGTGTCATCGACCTCAACCAGGGCGGACAGATGGACCTTGCCAACGTTGGCTTTCTTGTAATCGATGAAGCTGACCGTATGTTCGATATGGGATTCTATCCGGATCTGCGCACACTCATCAAGGTTCTGCCAGCAAGCGAAAAGAGACAGACAATGCTCTTCAGCGCAACATTGAATTCTTATGTAAAAAATCTTGCATGGGAGTATACCCGTGATCCTGCAGAAATCACCATCGCGGCTGAAAACATCACCGTTGATGAAATCGATCAGGAACTTCTGCATGTTTCTTCAAGCGATAAGACAAGACTTCTTCTTGGCATAATCAATTCGGAAAAACCGGAAAGCCTTATTATTTTCTGTAATACAAAGCGTTCCTGTGAGGTAATTGCAAAACGCCTTCGCATCAACGGAATTGAAACAGAATTCATTATCGGTGACCTTCCGCAGAAAAAGCGTCTTGCCATCATGGACAGGTTCAAGGCAGGACAGGTGAAGTGCCTTGTCGCTACAGATGTGGCAGCACGTGGAATCGACGTAAACGATCTTGCAATGGTCATCAACTATGACCTTCCTAACGAAGCGGAAAACTATGTCCACAGAATCGGTCGTACAGCCAGAGCAGGTAAAAGCGGAAAGGCCTACACATTCTGCAGTGAACAGGATGTATATTCATTGCCTCCGATCGAACGTTATATTGAAAAGCAGATTCCAGCCCGCGTTGCTGAGGAAAGCATGATGGCTGAGGACAAGTCTAAGGACATGTACATCAAGACCGACTCCTACCACGAGGAATACAACGACAAAAGCGAATTCGGAAGAATGCGCCAGGCCCAGTATGAAAGAAGTGGACGCGGAAAGAAACATGGCAGTCATGGTGGCTCAAAGGGCAGCGGAAGATATTCTTCAAGAAACGAGGACGCAAAGAAGGAATACAGACGCGACAGACGTGTCTACAATCCTGCTGATGAAGAAGCACTTGCATCAATGTCTTCTGAAGAGCGCATGAAGCTTTACAAGGAAAAATATGCAGGCAAGGCCAATGCCAAGGCAAGCAAGAACGGTGGTCATGAAGGCAACAGGCCAAAGACTAACGGTAGTTCGCCAAACAAGAACGGAAAGAAATCTTCAAAGAATGGAAAGAAGAACTTCAATAATAACAACCGTTCGTTAGTAAAACAGACTCAGCAGCCTAAGAAGACTAATGAAAAGAAGTCATTCTTTGGCAAGCTCAAGTCTTTGTTCAGCAAGAAATAGTATCAGGGGATAAAAAAAATGATCAATGTAACAGACGTATCACTTAAGTTCAGCGAAAAGCCGCTGTTTAAAGACGTAAATATCAAGTTTCTCAAGGGAAACTGCTATGGAATCATCGGTGCCAACGGTGCCGGTAAGTCAACATTCCTAAAGCTCCTTTCCGGAGAACTGGAACGCGATACAGGTGATATCAGCATCACTCCAGGTGAGCGCCTTGCAGTTTTGAGCCAGGACCACTTCAAGTACGATGAATATTCCGTAAAGGAAACTGTAAAGATGGGATATCCTAAGCTTTATCAGCTTGAAAAGGATATTGATGCCATCTATGCAAAAGAAGATTTCTCAGACGAAGACGGAATGAAGGCTGCCGACATGCAGGCTGAATTTGGCGAACTTGGCGGCTATGAAGCTGAAAACCAGATCGAACAGATGCTTTCGGGTCTTGGTCTTGAAGAAGAAAACCACGACAAGATGATGAGCGACCTTGATGAAAGCCAGAAGGTCCGTGTACTTCTTGCCCAGGCTCTCTTTGGAAACCCTGACTACCTGATTCTCGACGAACCTACAAACGGTCTTGACCTTGAATCAATTTCATGGCTTGAAAACTTCCTTCTTGAATTTGAAAACTGCGTCATTGTTGTTTCCCATGACCGTCACTTCCTTAATGCCGTATGTACTTACACATGCGACATCGATTACGGAAAGATCACACAGTTCACTGGAAACTACGACTTCTGGTATCAGATGAGCCAGATCCTTCAGAAGCAGCAGAAGGACCAGCAGAAAAAGCGCGAGGACAAGATGGCTGACCTCAAGCAGTTCATCCAGCGCTTTGCTTCAAACGTATCGAAGGCAGGTCAGGCTTCTTCAAGAAAGAAGATGCTTGAGAAGATGCAGCTTGAGGAACTTCCTGTTACAAGCCGCAAGTTCCCATATGTAAATTTCCAGAGCGAACGTCAGATCGGTAACTTCGTTCTTACGGCCGAGCACCTTAACTCAAAGGACAGCGAAGGCAATGTTCTCCTCAACAACTTTGAGATTACAATTCACCCTGGAGAGAAGGTTGCTTTCGTCGGCATGGAGCATAATTCCATTTCTTCTTTCTTTGACATCGTAAGCGGAACAAAGAAATGCGAAGGTGCTACCGTTAACTGGGGACAGACCACAAAGCAGACATACATGGGCCGTGACAACAACGATTACTTCAACAATGAACTTACAATCACAGACTGGCTCAAGCAGTATTCTCCAGACCAGGATGATGCCTATGTGCGTGGATTCCTTGGACGCATGCTCTTTACAGGCGACGACAGCCTCAAGAAGGTAAAGGTTCTTTCCGGAGGAGAAAAGGTGCGCTGCATGCTTTCAAAGATGATGCTCAGCGGCGCAAACGTTCTCATCCTTGATGATCCGACAAACCACCTTGACCTTGAATCGATCGAAAGCTTGAACGAAGGCCTTGTAAAATTCCCAGGCGTTGTATTGTTCTCAAGCCATGACCACGAGTTCATTTCTACAATCGCAAACAGAATCATTGAAATTACTCCAAAGGGTGTGATTGACCGCATGATGCCGTTTGATGACTATCTTAAGGATGAACAGGTAAAGGCTCTCCGCAAGGAATACTACGCCGGAACTGACAAGAAGATCAGATTTTAGGGTAATTAACAAGATTTTAGGTTGTCCTTATAACATAAATTAATAAACTCCTGAACTTTAAAACTGAAATTTATGCATTATAATTTAAAAAGTCTTAAATGTGTTGATTTCAGACTGAATATCGTGAAGGAGTTTTTATGCGTGTTAATCTAAAGGCAAAACTGACATTAATGGTTGCATTGATAATCGTCATCGTAAATGTGATTATTGGTGTCATCAGTTATAGAACATCCAGTTCTTCTCTTACAAACGCTGTCAACCAGAATTTGACCCTTATTTCAGAAAAAGTTGCCCTCGAAATTGAAGAAATGAACGAAAAGGAGTTCAATCTTCTTAAGTCACTGGCAACACTTCCATTTATCGTGGATGAAAATGTGCCTCTTTTTGACAAGACGGAACAGTTGAAACAGCTGGTAAAGGTCGATAAGTCAAAATATGAAAACATTTCCTACTATAACAAGGAAGGATTCAGCTACAGCCGTGATGGAGTCTATCACAGCTCAAAGGGAAAGAATTACTTTGAGGCTGCCATACGCGGTGAAGAATTTGTATGTGATCCTTTCTACAGCGATGTCGGAAAAAAATGGCTTCAGATTTATGCAGTTCCTGTATATGATGACAATAAGGTGGTATCTGGTGTTGTTACAGGTATTCTTTATGGAGACAGACTTCAGAAAGTAATTGAAGGCATCGACATCGGTGGCGGATTCCATCCTGCCGTCATGAACCGTTCAACCGGTGATACAATTGCCAATGCCAATAATGGAACAAATGATGCTGGTACAAATATTGCTGATCTCGATCCAAATTCATCGCTGGGTAAAGTTATCGGCAAAGTAATGAAGGGAGAAACTGAAACCACTACATTTGATGATCCGTTCATCAGAATGAAAATGTGCGCCAGCTTCAGGCCTATCGGAAACAAAGTCCCATGGTCCGTCTTCTGTGTTGCTCCCCATGAGTTCTTCTACGGAAAACTGAAAATCATGCAGCATACAATCGTTTTTGGAATTCTTGGTGCGATTGTTCTTGCATTCATCATCTGTTATTTTGTCATCAGTGCCCTCATCAAGCCTCTTGGTTATGTAAAGGATTCCATTACAGACATAGCCACTGGAAACGCTGACCTTACAAAAAGAATTCCTCAGACTTCGAATGATGAAATCGGTGATGTAGTTGTTGGCTTCAACGGATTCAGCGAAAAACTCCAGGAAATTGTACGTGGAATTAAGAGTTCAAATGATGACCTTGAAAACGCAGGAACATCATTGGATGACAGCATGCAGGCAACATCGCTTTCCATCAAGGAAATTCTTGGTACGATCGAGAAGATGCATGAGCAGATCAAAAGTCAGGGCAACAGTGTAACGGAAACTGTAGGTGCCGTAAATCAAATCGCTTCAAATATTGAATCCCTTGAGCACATGATCGAATCCCAGAGCCTTGGTGTTTCACAGGCAAGTTCCGCAGTTGAACAGATGATTGGCAACATTGTTTCAGTAAACAAATCAATGGATGCCATGGCAAATTCTTTTGAAACACTTGCCAATGAGGCTGAAAGCGGAAGCAAAATCCATCATGAAGCCAATGAAAAAATCGAGCAGATTAAGATTCAGAGCGAAACATTGCAGGAAGCAAACCAGGCCATTGCTGCCATTGCTGAGCAGACCAATCTCCTTGCCATGAATGCGGCCATTGAAGCTGCCCATGCGGGTGAGGCTGGAAAGGGATTCAGTGTTGTAGCCGATGAAATCCGTAAGCTTTCTGAAACTTCAAGCGAACAGTCAAAGACAATCGGAAGTCAGCTTACAAGCATCAGCGAACTGATTCAGACTGTAGTTTCTTCTTCTGTCAATTCAAGTAAGGCCTTCCAGAATGTTACTACGAAAATTTCTGAAACCGATGAGCTTGTGCGTCAGATAAAGGCTGCAATGGAGGAACAGACTATAGGTTCAAAACAGATCAGCGATGCCCTCCATACAATGAATGACAGTACGATTGAAGTAAAAACTGCTTCAAAGGAAATGGCGGAAGGAAACAAGGTGATTCTTGAGGAAGTCCGCGTTCTCCAGGATACAACAGGCGACATGAAATCTTCGATGGAAGAAATGTCAAACGGTGCTTCTAAGATCAGTGAAACTGAACAGTCCCTTGAGCAGATTTCAAGGCATATGAAAGACAGCATTACTGAAATAGGAAGTCAGATTAATCAGTTCAGAATATAGTGGAACTTGATCCCCTTGAAGGGGGATTGCAATAGAAGTGGGGGCTGTCCAATAAGTATATCTCAAGGTGGTTGAGTTATACTTATTGGACAGCCCCTTCTTTTTTTCCATGAAAGCTGTCTTATGCTTTTATTTCTGGCTTTCGATGTATTCGTGGTAGCGTTTCCACCAGGCAAGTTCTGTGACGTTGTTCTTTTCTTCTTCCTGCTTGAAGAAGTTGTCACAATTTTCAAATGTATCTCTTCTTGCAAGTACAGCATCAGAAATGCAAGGTTCAAACTGAATTCCCCTCAGTTCGCGGAAAATTTCCATTGCCTTGTCTATATCCATAGGCTGCTTGTAAAGACGTCTGCTCAGAAGGGCGTCAAGAACATCAGCTGCCGCCATGATTCTTGCAAATAAAGGAATTTCTGTTCCGGAAAGGCCATACGGGTATCCTGTGCCATCCCATTTTTCATGGTGGTAAAGGCATACATCTTCAGCAACCCTGTTGAATTTTCCGTCTGCGATCGGAGGAAGGACTTCAAGAATCTTTTTTCCTTCTTCCGGATGGCTCTTCATTATGTCAAACTCCTGAGGAGTGAATTTACCCGGTTTATTGAGAATTCCTTCAGGAATATGGATTTTACCGATGTCATGGAGAAGGGCTGCGTTGCAAAGCATGTTTATTTTGTCATCTGTAAGGTCTGCAAGATAATGTCCCGTTTCCTGAAGCTCACGGGCGATGATTCCAACATAAGTCTGGGTATGAAGGACATGGTTGCCCGTAAACATGTCATGGCTGTTGAGGATTTTTGATACGAATTTGAATATCTTGCTCTGAGTTTCCTCAAGTTCAACATTCTTTTCCGCAAGGGTAATGTTCATGACGTTTGTGGAATCAATATGCTGGATGAGGCTTTCAAGATTCTTGCGTCCCATTTTTGTCATTATCATGGCAAGTATGTGGGTAAAAAAAAGTTCCATGGAGAAACCTATGGTGTACCGTATGAAAAATTCATTTGGCGTATAGATTTCCGCAGTGAATGGCTCGCATTGCTTGATGAATCTGGTTTTGATGTACATGGAAACCATCATGGCAACCCAGCTGTAGAAAGAAACTACTCTTGTACATCTCTTGCTGTAGTAAAGTGAAGCAAGAAACGGGAAAAATCCATAGGAAATGTAAATTCCGACCCTTCCGTTGGCGGCAATTATGGAAACGATGGTGGTACAGCTGAATATGCCAAGATATTTTGTAAAATTCGGAAGATTCAGGAATTTATACACGAGAAAGTTGATCAGTGAAAGGGAAGAAATGAGAATCTGGATTTTCAACAGGTAAAGATTTGGAATTTCCCATGCCCCAAAGACATTGCCAAGGTATAGGGCAAGCGGAAGAAAATTCAGGCAGAAATAGACATACTGAACTTTGCCGTTGATCTGAGAAATATTCTGTCTTAAGAAATCCTTATTATTGTCCAAGGCTCCCATAGATGACATAAATTATAGTATAGTTTTAGCGGAATTCAACCGAATTTATCGAAAAAACTCTAAAATCTCTGGCTATGTATTTATGCTGTCGCAGTTCAGGAAAGTTTGAAGTCTATGCTGATCTCGTTGCTTTTTACCCTGACCCTGGACATTGCGCCCATGACCAGCGGCATTGCAGGATCAATGTGTCCTATGTCGCAGTCCATGATGACCGGAACACCAAGGTCCCCGAGAATGTCCGTGACGGCATTGTACTGGTTGACTCCCATCATTTCCTTTTCAAAAGAAGAAAGGGGCCTGCCGATAAGGAATCCCCCAGTCCTGTCAAACCAGCCCGCATTCTTCAGATGCCATATCTGCCGTCTGATTTCCATTGGATTTGCATCGCAGCTTTCCAGAACCCATATAATCTTTTTGTCATCCAGTTCAGCATTGAATTCTTTCATGCAGTCTAGTTTTGTTCCGCATAGATTGGCAAGAACGTCGAGACATCCTCCAAGAAGCATGCCTTCAAATTCGATGGTTTCATCACCCGCGCCTGTGAGGGTTCCGCCTTGAGGAATAAAGGATGAAAGAATTTTAGGTGCCGTAAGGGAATAGGTATGGTCCGAAAAATCCCCAGCAGGATCAGCATCGTCTTCCGGTCTCTGGTATTTTTCATAGCCTTTGACGGAAGAAATTTTTCCGCATAAAAGATCAAATGCGTCCGACTCGCTCTGTTCCCATTTTTTTCCGAAGCCTCCAATGCATGGTCCATAAATTGCTGCGGTACGTGAAACTGTCACAAGCGGAAAAATGAAATTCGTGTTGTCCGAGTAGCCCATATACCATTTTGGACTGCATTCCCGTAGTTTCTGAAAGTCAACAAGGCCTGCGGTCTCGCACATCATTTCGCCGCCGCCAGCAGATATTACAGCCGGAACTGATTCCGCCGTGTAGAATTCCACAAGTTCTTTTGCGCATACAGAGGGTTCCGTAGAAATTCCCTTGCCGTCACACATGAATACCGTGTCTCCAGCTTTTATTTTGAATCCCTTATCCTCCAGGATTTTTTTTGCGGTCTTGAATTTTGTGATGTAGGGTTCAGTTGCACATCCAAATGATGGGGCAGTGACTCCTATGGTGTCATTTTCCTTTATGAAAGGCGGAATTTTTATTTTCATGGAACCATTCTAGCACACAGTTTTTCTTTAAGACAGAAGAATTTGGGCAAATCAAATTTTAAAGATTTTACTAGATTAATAGGCCAAAGTATAATATAATTTCGTCTAATGCACTTCCTAAAACTTTTTGGTGCATAAACAAACAAAGTGGAGATAAAAATGAACAAATCAGAATTGATTGACAAGATGGCAAAAGAAACAGGTCTTACAAAGAAAGACACAGAAAAGGCTCTTGCAGCTTTTACAACAATCGTTTCTAAGGAACTTTCAAAGTCAAATGATGTTCAGCTTATTGGTTTCGGAACATTTACAGTAGCAAAGAGAGCTGCACGCGAAGGTATCAACCCATTGACAAAGGAAAAGATCAAGATCGCAGCTTCAAAGACTCCAAAGTTCAAGCCAGGAAAGGCACTCAAGGATCTCGTAAACAAGAAATAATCTGTGGGATTCACAAAAGAACGGGCCACCTTTTCAGGTGGTCTTTTTTTTTTACTCTGGAGAAATTTTCATAATTTTTTTTGAAAAAAAATGCAAATTTTAGAAATTGCT
>CALELJ010000239.1 GCA_937902445.1 uncultured Treponema sp.
TTACCATTAAAATATTTACCGCTGGCACTTCCAGTAAAAGGAACCATTACAACTTTTTGCGCCTTTCCTTCTACAGCCCAGGCATCAGTACACAAAACCTGAATAGATAAAATTAATTCCATAAGGAAATTATATCACTTTTATTTTTTTTAGGAATGAGTGATTTCCTTTGCCTTTGCTTTTACAGCTTCAAAAAGTTTATCTTTATCACCTTTATTTTCAGTGATGATTCGTACAAAAACAGAACCGGCTACTACAGCTTCTACACTATCAGCAAGAGCACCTGACTGAACACCGTTGCTTATTCCAAAACCACCATAAATCTTACTTCCGCCGGCACTGACTTTATTCAAAAAATCCAGAGTAGCATCATCAATTTTAGTGTCGGTTCCTGTAATTCCAGTACGAAGAGCTGCGTAAATATAAGGGAAACCCGCATTTGCCAGCTTTTCAAGACGTTCTGGAGCCATACTTGGAGCGGCAACTGGAATATTAATCATTCCGTTAGCTTTACAAGCGGCAGTAAGTCCTTCATCATTGTCAAAAGGAAGATCCGGAATGATCATTCCCTTTACACCACACTCGCTTGCCTTTTTACAGAATGCATCTACACCAGGTGTGTATATCAGGGAACCATAGCTCATGATGTAAATTGTTGTCTCAGGAAATTCCTCGTGAACTTTCTTAATGAAAGCAAGTCCATCAGCAGTCTTGTAACTGCGTGAAAGGACTTCAGTACATGCTGTCTGAATCGCAGGCCCGTCAGCACTTGGATCACTGAATGGAAGCTGGATTTCAAGGATGTCTGCTCCACCCTTTACAAGAGAGCGTGCAACCTCAAGTGAAATTTCATCTGTAGCATATCCGGCCACAAGGTGGCTCATCAATTTGATTTTTTCCATTTTTACCTACCCTCTTAATTTTTAAACATTGACTGAGCTTCGTGGATGTCTGTGGAATTTTCAACGCGATCCAGTTCCGCCTTGAGGAATTCAATCCATTCATCTTTTCTGAATACAGGATTTGTAATGAAAAGATCCTTGTCTCCGCGGCCACTCATGTTTATGATGATTGCCTTGTCCTTTGGTAATGTTGGGGCAATCTTCATTGCGGCAGCTCCCGCATGGGCACTTTCCATGGCAAAAAGGATTCCTTCGTTTTTTGCAAAGAAGTTGACTGCCTCCAGGGCTTCCTTATCAAGTACCGATGTGAACTCCACACGGCCGCTCATGCCAAGTTCAGCAAGCTGTGGACCGATTCCCATGTAGTCAAGACCTGCGGAAATTGAACGGGTCGGAAGGCTCTGTCCGTCTTCATCCAGAAGGAAACGGCTCTTGTATCCCTGGACGATACCTTCACGGCTGGCATTTCCAGTCATGCGGCTTGCGTTCTCACCAACGTTTGGACCGATTCCGCCAGCCTCAGCACCTATAAGACGTGGAGACTTTTCGTTGATGAAAGGTTCAAAGAATCCGATTGAATTGCTTCCACCGCCAACACATGCAACCATGGCAGCAACATCGATATTGCGTTCAGCACACTGGCGTTTTACCTCACGTCCAATGACGCTCTGGAATTCTCTTACGATATCAGGGAAAGGTGCAGGTCCAAGGGCACTTCCAAGGACATAATGAGTGGTGTCAAAATTTGCAGCCCAGTCTCTCATGGCCTCATTTACAGCGTCCTTGAGGGTACGGCTTCCGCTTGTAACTGGAACAACCTTCGCACCATAAAGTTCCATTGTGGCAACGTTTGGCTGCTGACGACGGACATCGACTTCACCCATGTAAACAATGCACTCAAGACCAAGTTTTGCACATGCAGCTGCTGTAGCTACACCGTGCTGGCCCGCTCCTGTCTCTGCAATGATTCTTGTTTTGCCCATGCGTTTGGCAAGAAGACACTGACCGATGGCATTGTTGATTTTGTGTGCACCAGTATTTGCAAGGCCTTCAAGCTTGATGTAAACCTGGGCTCCACCAAGAAGTTTTGTTGCTGTCGGTGCATAATATAAAGGAGTCTCACGACCGATATAATCACGACGAATGGTATCAAGTTCATCAAGGAATTCCCTGTCATTCATGTAATGGTCAAAAGCCTGTTTCAATTCATCAAGAGGACGGCGAAGAACTTCCGCTACATACATTCCGCCGTATTTACCAAAAAATCCGTTATCTGACATAAGTACCTCTAAAGTTTATGTTTCTATTGATAGTAACAATGTTACTATCAATAGAAACATATGTCAAGAGGATTATTGAATATTTTATCAGGCTGTCTGGTGTTTTTTTGACGAGATTACTTCTCTGAAAACAATGCAGCCAAGAATCATGGCACCACCGATGATGCAGAGAAATCCTGGAACTTCACCTGCAAAAATCATGACCCATACAGGATTCATCAAAGGTTCGATCATGGTGATGATACTTGCGCTCAAAGCTGTTACGCTGCCGATTCCACGGGCAAAAAAGATGTTTGCTAAAGCCATCTGGAAAATTCCAAGGGCAAAGATAAAGATTATGCTGGTCCAGTCGCCGGCAGCGATTCCGCCTGTAAAATAAAAGGGAATGCAGACAAGACTTGTGATGAAATGTGCAAGCATGAAAGAAGAAGCTGAACCCTTGCTTTTCTGACGTCTCATGAAAATCGTCGTAAATGCAAAAAACACTCCGGACAAAGCTGCAAGAATATTTCCAGCAAGTTTACCGGCATCGATGTCGCTGTAGAAAAACAGGAAAACTCCGATGAGAACCCCGATTACAGTGACGAAATCAGACTTTCTGTTTTTTTCACCAAGGATTACAGGTCCAAAAAGAATTACGTAAACCGGATAGGAATACTGAAGAAGAACTGCATTGGCAGATGTTGTCATTTTGTTTGTGCAACCACTTTCCTTATACCACCCACAAAATTCTAATTCTTCATCT
>CALELJ010000240.1 GCA_937902445.1 uncultured Treponema sp.
ACCTATCAACATCAAATCGGTCGTTGGAGAATATTCAGACATTGTATGTTACATACCAACTCTTCTTGTTAAGGATTTCAACCAGCATGGTTCTGTAAAAACAGACAGTACATTTATGACAAATGCAGATACTCCATGGCTTGCCACAAAAGGCCTTATTGATGATGCAAAGAATCCATTTACAGGAAATCCATATGAAGTAAGCAATAAAAATCAATGGATTAAAATTTGCAATGCACCTGCGGAATCCACAAGAATCCGTTACAAGACAAAATTCAACATCAGGGATGATCAATGGTTAACCGTACATGACGATATTTTCAAAGCTGAAAACTGGGGCAATTATTCTCCCAGATAAAACTTCAACTTAATTGAACAGTAATTATCATTGGAATATAATATGAACGTGTCAAATTTTTTCTATTCTTTAATAATCTATCCGCTCACTCAGATAATTGAACTTGTTTTCTGTTTTTGCAATAAGCTTTTTGACAATGAAGGATTTTCCCTCATCGGTGTAAGCCTTGCCGTCAGCATGCTGACACTTCCGCTGTACATTGTTGCTGAAGCCTGGCAGCAGGTTGAAAGAGACAAACAGGCCTTGATGAAAAAACAGGTAGACAGGATTAAGGCTGTTTTCAAGGGTAATGAGCAGTACATGATTCTTACAACCTACTACAAGGAATGCCATTACCATCCTATCATGGGACTTCGTTCCGCATTTGGTCTGTTGATTCAAATACCTTTCTTCACGGCCGCATATTCATGTCTCAGCACGATGGAAGCTCTTAAAGGGCAGTCTTTCTTTTTCATCCATGACATGGGAGCACCGGACGCAACTTTTATGATCGGATCATTTGCAGTGAACGTTCTTCCGATCGCAATGACTTTGATAAATGTTATTGCCAGTGCAATATACCTTAAGGGGTTGGGTTTTCGTGACAAGATCCAGACTTACGGTCTTGCCCTTCTGTTCCTGGCCCTTCTCTACAACAGTCCTGCAGGCCTGGTTGTCTATTGGACTATGAACAATGTTTTTTCTCTTGTAAAGAATGTTTTCTATAAACTCAAGAATCCTGTAAAAGTTCTTTACTGGCTTGGATGTGTTTCTGTAACGGCACTCATTTTGTTCCTCATATTCGGACATCCTGTTTCTGCAAAGAGAGCTGTATTGATTGCAGGTGTGTTCTCGATATTATATTTCATTCCTCTCATTGTAAGGCTGTGCAATTATATTCTTGACAATATCCTTTTGTGCCTCAAAGAAAATCCAAAGCAGAGGACAGTACTTTTCCTGGTTTCATCCTTTGCGCTTTCCATTCTTGTTGGTTTCTATGTTTCCACAAACCTGATCTCTTCAAGTCCAATGGAATTCTCGGGAATCGACGGATATGGTTCACCAATGTTTTTTGTTTGGAACACTTTCTTTCAGGCAGTCGGACTTTGTTTTGTCTGGCCTGTTCTTGTCTATTTCCTTTTCAAGGAGAGAATTCAGACACTTTTGAGCGTAGGATTTTTTGCGATTCTTCTTGCTTCAATACTGGATGTCTTTATTTTTCCAGGTAACTACGGAACTCTTTCAAAGCTCCTGACTTTCACAGATGTGGCTAATGTTGATTCTCCGCTCATTAATTCCGGAATAAATCTTCTCGCCATAGGGATTTCCGTTGTCCTTGCAATAGCCCTGCTTAAGTTCCGTATTGCAAAATTCTATACTTATGTTTCAGCACTTCTTCTTGTAGTTCTTTCAGCAATTTCATTTTTGAACATAAATGTAATTTCAAGAGGTTATAAGGAATATATTTCTGTATCGGGATCTGAAAATGAAGAATCCATTAGCCCTGTTTTCAATTTTTCAAAGAAAGGAAAAAATGTTCTTCTCATTTTCCTTGACCGCTCTCAAAACGGTTATGTAGAACCGATCTTTGAAAGATGTCCTCAGCTTGGCACTCAGATGTCGGGCTTCACACTTTATACAAATACAGTTTCCTATAACTCACACACACTCATGGCATCACCTGCCTGTTACGGCGGTTACGAATACACTCCGGAAGCAATCAACAGCAAAAGTGATAAATCGTTGATCGAAAAACAGAACGAGTCCATCTTGATGCTTCCTCGAATTTTTACGGAACAGTATGGATATGATGTTACTGTAGCCGATCCACAGTGGGCAAACTACAGCTGGATCCCAGACCTTTCTATTTTCAAGGACTATCCTAAAATCAACAGCACAAACCTTGAACGCAAATATCTTGGTCTCTGGTACAAGGAACATCAGGATACAGCAAGAATTACGGTCACATCTGATACATTGAAAAGAAACATTCTCTGGTATGGACTTTTCCGTGCTTCTCCTCTTGTTTTGCGTCCTGCCTTCTATAATGATGGAAAATATTGGTCTACAAATACAAAGAATGGAGACTTTGATGACTACCTTGCAGGCTATTCTACCCTTGAATACCTGAACAGGCTTTCAACTTTTGACAATGAAAATAGTTCTTTCATTACAATGTCAAATGAATGTACCCACCAGAGCCTTATTCTTCAGGCTCCTGAATACAGACCTTCTTCTAAACCGGAGATTGTTGATACAGGATCAAAGTATGATTCAAACAAGGCATTCCATTCTCTTGCAGGTGCATTGAGCAGGCTTGGCGAATTCTTTGAAATTCTCAAGAAAAATGGATGCTATGATAATACAAAGATCATTATCTATGCCGACCATGGCTGCACAGGACTCCCTGATGGATTTGAAAAGAATGAAAAATTCAAGTCCCTTGAACCTGGCAAGTACCATCCGTTGCTTATGGTCAAAGATTTCTATAGCGATGGATATCTTAAAACAGATGGCAGCTTCATGACAAATGCTGATGTTCCTTATCTTGCAGTTAAAGATATGAAAACAGAAGCAATAAACCCTTTCACAGGAAATCCGGTGAAGGAAAATAAAGAAGCAGGCGCTCTTGTCTGTACAAGCAGAATGTTCATGCCTCATCACATTTCTAGCAAGAATATTTTTACTGCCGGTTCAGATGAATGGTGGCGCGTAAAAGATGACATTCACAATCCTGACAACTGGGTTCAGGAAAAATAAATTTTAATCTTCAGGAGACTATTATGATAAACAACTTTCTATACATTGACCCAGGAACAGGATCCATGCTTTTTTCTGTTCTCATCGGAGCTGCCGCAACACTGTTCTTTCTTGCCCGTGCCTTGATTCTTAAGCTTAAAGTCCTTATAAGCGGAAAGAAAGACGGAATCCAGCTTGATTCTTCATTTAAGAAATATGTCATTTACAATGAAGGCAAACAGTATTGGAATACATTTCTTCCTGTAGTTGAAGAATTTGAAAAACGCCAGATAGAGCTGACCTATTACACTTCTGCAAAGGATGACCCCATATTTGACAGAACATGGAATCATGTAAAGGCAGAATTCATCGGAGAGGGAAACAGCGCTTTTGCCAAGTTGAACATGTTGAGTGCCGGTTTTGTTCTTATGACAACTCCTGGTCTTCAGGTCTATCAGTTGAAAAGAAGTAAAAACGTCAAACATTACAGCCATGTCCTCCACATGCCTAACGATGCAACAACATACAGACTCTTTGGTCTTGATTTCTTTGATTCAGTACTGCTTAGCGGTGATTATCAGGCTGCTGACCTCCGTACACTGGAAGAAATGCGTGGCATCAATAGAAAAGATCTGGTTACTGTTGGATGCCCTTACCTTGATGTCTATAAAAAGAATATTGAGGAAATTCCGGAAGAGGAAAACCATCCTTTCACAGTTCTTGTTTCTCCTTCATGGGGTGATGTAGGTATCCTCAAGAAATATGGAGAAAAGCTCCTTGATCCTTTGAGCAGGACAGGATGGCGTATCATTGTGCGCCCTCACCCACAGTCAAAAAAATCAGAAGCAGACATGCTTGAACGCCTTGAAAACAGATACAGGGACAATTCCAACATAGAATGGGATTATGAACGGCAGAACATCTATTCACTCAAGAAAGCAGATATGATGATCTCTGACTTTTCTGGAATCATCTTTGACTATACATTTCTGTGTGATAAGCCTGTAATGTATGTTGCAGGAAACATGGATCTTCGCCCATATGATGCATACGATCTTAACAAGAAACTGTGGCAATATGAGGTTCTTGAGAAGTTTGGTACTGAACTCAACGAAAGCCAGTTTGAAAACATCAAGGATGTGATCCAGTCCATGTCAGACAGCACGGAACTTGCCCAGCAGCGCAAAATTGCAAAAGAAACCGCATGGATGCACCAGGGCAATGCTGGAAAAAATATTGCGGATTATATGATCAAGGTTATGGACGTTAATAAATAATTACCTTTTTTTCTTGTAAAGAATGAAATAAATCTTTTTTAACTTAAATAAGAAATGCGGAGCAAGGGTGCACCCAGCAGACTTGGCATGGTTCCCTGCGGGAGCATTTCTTATTTAATATTTTTAGCAATTGATTATTTTACACTTTCACTAAGCTGCTGATGTGCTTTTAGAAGTTCTGTTGTCAATGGCTGTGCGAAAGACCTGCTGTTTGTTGCCCTGTTTTCTTCTTCTACAGATTCACCATCGTAAAGTACAACTGGATAATCTTTGATGATATCCACACGTGACTTATCAATGATGCACTTTGCAATTTCCATGGCCAATGGATTTGTCTTTTTTCCCTTGTTTATTACAGCAACGCTTTCCGTCAAGGCAAAATTTCCTTCAACAGGATCAACAAAATCAATTGGAAGTCCCTTTTTCTTGTCGCGGACAGCCTGATGTCTCAATCCAAATCCAACGGCTACTTCACCGCTGCGAATCTTTTTGATTGGACCCGAGCCACTGAGTTCAAGATGAGGACCTGCATTTTTGTAGATTGATTTAAGGACATCTTTTGTTCCGTTTTCTCCATACTCACTTACCAATGCCTGAACCATAAGCCATGCTGTTGTACTGCCCATTGGATCTACAACACTAACGAGTCCATTGTATTCAGCATTTCCAATATCTTTAATAGAAGCAGGCACTGAAAGTCCATTTTTTGAAATGAGATCAGAATTGAAGATTACAGCCCCCTGGATGGCAAGAAGCGGTGTATAGAAATCTGGAGTAGCATTGATTTTCTTTGTCTCAAAAGTCAAAGGAAGGAACATGTCGTTCATTGACTGAGCACTCTCAATATAGAAAGAACTCATTGTGATGAGATCAGCTTCAATATCACTGCCCTCAGCAAAAAGTTTTCCGCCAAGTTCGCTGGTCCCGAATGACTGGAAAATATACATCCCCTCATATCCGTTGTTATCCAAAGCTTTCTTTACTGATACAACAGCTTCATCGTCAGCATTTGAATAAATCACAACCTTCTTTGGACCTGTATTTTTTGAACAGCCCGTAGCAAAGATTACTGCAGCACTGATTGCTGCAAGAATTGTTTTTTTCATGGATTAACTCCTTTTTAAAAGTTTCATATTTATGATTCCCTTTACGCCTTTGAGGACAAGGTTTGTAATGAGAATATATATTGAAAGTATGAAAATTTCATTGAACTTTGCAAAATGCTGAAGTTCCTGAATTTTTGTTGTTATTACCATTGTTTTTGCACCTGCGATGAAAACAATGGCACTTACGGTAACCATTCCGTTTATAAAAAGGTAACAGAAAATTTCAAGTAAGGTTGGCAAAGCATTTGGAGCGATAATTCTTGTAACTGTCTTTATCCAGTTATCACCAAGAACAGCAGCAGTTGTTTCCCAGCTTGAATTCATCTTCTCGAGGGCACCTTTCATCATAAGGAAAGGTGTAGCAAAAAAATGTATAAGGTTACAGGCAACGATGATGACAAGAGTATTGTGGATCGGTGTTTTTCTAAAAGTAAGAAGAAATGCAATACCGAGCACCATACCTGGAATTGTGTTTGTAATCTGTGCTATTGCAAGCAGAGTCTTTGTTCCATGAAGTTTTTCTTTGCTTCGTTCACAACACAATGCTGCGGCAAAAACAAGTCCCGTTCCAAGAACGGCTGTAAGCAGACTTATTACAAGTGAATTGCCAAACACTCTGTTAAGGGATCTGTCGTCCATAACGCTTGAAAGATTTGCTAAAGAGAAAGAAGTATCATAAGGCCATGCCTTTGCAAATGGAGAAACGATAACGACGGCAAATATTGAAATAATGACAAGAACAATAATGCATGAGATTATCGATAAAACAGAATCTCTTGCAAGATTTTCCTTGATGGAATCTTTGGAAATCTTATTGTACCTCACATTGAATCTTTGAAGATAATTCAACAGAAGGATACTGAATATGGACGGTACCAGCATGAACAATGCAATGACGGCACCCTGATGAAAATCAGGAAGACTGCCAAGCATTGTGTTATAAAGCATTGTGGAAATCACCAGGTATCTTCCGCCGATGGATGCAGGAATACCAAAGTCTGTAAAGGAAAGGAAGAAACTCTGGACAACCGAAACTGCAATTGTTCCCAGAAGCGGAATCAGTATTGAAGTCATGAAAGTTTTGAATGCATTGTCTCCCATAACACGGCATACGACAATAAAACGGCGGTCAATATATTCCATTGTGTTCTTGAGAAGAGTAAAACTGATCGGGAATGTATAGACGACATAGCCAAAAATCAATCCGTAGAATCCATAGAAATCAAAAAACTGAAATCCAAATAGTTTCGTTATAAGGCCATTTTTACCAAAGGAATAGATTATGGCAAAACCGTAGGTAATTGTTGGTAAAAGCATCGGAAATACGGCTAGAGTCCGCAATGTTTTCTTGAGCCATGCAGGAATATTTGTACAGCAGACAGTATATGCTACAGCAAAGGAAAGTACCGTAGTAACAATGGAACTGATGAAGCTGACTTTCAAACTGTTGGCAAAAGCAATGCCCAATTTTCCGCCACCTAAAACAGCAGTGAAATTCTGGAATGAAAATGCATGCTTGTATTCAAAGGCGTTTCTGAAAAGAATAAAAGCAGGCCATGCAATGAACAGGGCAAAGAATATCAATACCGAGTAGAAAACAGTTCTGACCTGTTTGTTCTGAATTCTTGAAATCATCTGTACCTCACCCTACTGTTTTTCAAAGAGCTTGTAGATATTGTTCTTCTTGATGGTAAGCTGCTTAAGGATAAAATCACTGACAAAATCGCTTGCAGGAGCCTTGATGATTTCTTCAGGACTTGCAATTTCTGAAAAGATGAGACGT
>CALELJ010000241.1 GCA_937902445.1 uncultured Treponema sp.
TCAGCTTTTCAAGGACTTCATCTTTTGTATAAACGGACATAATTCCTCCGGACAAAATATCACTAATTTATATTATAATAATTGAGTGCAGAATTACATGTATAAATCGGAAAAGGGAAACTCACAGTCCCATTGATAAAATCAGGAGCACTGAGAATACTGCCAGCGCAAAAATTATCTGAAGGCTGATTGCTGCTGATGAAAATTCTATGGCCTCCTTCTTCTGTGAATATATAGAAATGAGGAAGCTTGGTGGACAGCTGAAATACATCAGTAATGAGACAAGAAGCACTCTGTTCATTCCGATTGTGGCGTTTATGGTCTTGAGGACAATGATGCAGATAATGGCCTGAATGAAAATTCTAACGAGGACGAATTTGGTTCCGCGTGAAAGAACCGTGCCGTTGAAAACAAGGCCTGCGCCAATGGAAAGCAAGATCAGTGTTGTAAGTGGTGCTGTAAACATTGTGATTATTTTTGAATAGAGCCCTGCATATGTGGATTCATCTATGATTTTTCCAAGACCGAGGAATGCTCCTGTGAATCCAAGTACGACGGAAATGATGAGAGGATTCTTTGCGATGGTAAGTGCAATTTCCTTCTTTGACGGCTGCTCTCCATTTATGATTTTATAGCCTATGTACATGACTGTAAAACCAAACACTCCGCTGAAGATGTCCATGCTTACGATGTAATAAAGATTTTTTTCTCCCACAAGAATGGAAATCAGTGCCCATCCGAAGAGTCCGCCTTCGTAGGTTGTCAGTGCATATGGAATGTAATCCTGTATTGACCTGTCAAAAAATCTTTTTAGAAGAAATCCGATTCCCCAGGCGGAGAAAAGCATGAAAAACTCAAGGCCTATGAGAAAAAGGGAATTCCTTGAATAGGTTCCGTGTATGAGTGCGTCAAAAGCCATCACCGGAAGAAGTACCGTAACACAAAGGTTTTTGATGTTCGATATTCCGCTGTCGGTGAGAATATTTCTTGAAGAAAGAAATTTTCCAAGGGCAATGATTAAGAAAACTGGAATGATTGTCTGTAAAATTGTCATGCTTCAATTATACTATCAAAAGGCCTTGTACAACGAGGGTGGTCTGCAAAAATTAAGTGTATTTTATTTTTTAAAAATTTCATGAAACTCGCTTGACATGTTTCTGAATATTTTATATAGTGTAACAACCTTATGGGGTGTTAGCGAAGCTGGTTATCGCGCTGGCCTGTCACGCCGGAGACCACGGGTTCGAGTCCCGTACATCCCGAAGAAAGCACTTGTCAAATCGACGAGTGCTTTTTTTTATTTAAAGAAAGAGAATGATAGCACACAACAGTGGAACGGAGTATAATTCAGCATATGACAAACAAAGTATATATTATTGGACATAGAAATCCTGATACTGACTCGGTGGTTGCGGCAACTGCCTATGCAGAACTTAAGCATCTCCTTGGAATGGATGAATACATTGCCGCCCGTGCAGGAAAACTTGCGCCTCAGACAGAATACATATTCAAAAGATTCAAGGTGAAGCCACCGGTGTATATTCCGGATTTGATTCCTAAAACCGAATATTACATGAATGAAAAATTCGTTGCAGTGGATCAGAACGTTTCCCTCTGGAAAGCAGTGGACAAGATGATCAGCACCAATGCTCCGGTCCTTCCTTTGATTGATTCAGACGGAACCTATAAGGGGCTTTTGAATTACAATGCATTTGCACTCAACTCATTCAAGATTCTCAATCCAAAACGCAATGACATTTTCCTGACCAGCATAAGCCTCATTGAAAAGACATTGAACGCAACACCAATTGTTTCCTACGATGAAAATGATTACTTCAAATGTTCGATCATGGTTGCGGATGATGAGACGGAATCAACTAAAAAACTTCTCGAAGAACATTCAAGCGAGAATATTGTCGTGGTCTGCGGAGACCGTCAGGATGTCCAGAAACTGAGCATCGAGGCAAAGGTAAAGGCACTCATTGTAACCCACGACTATGTTGTTTCAAAAGAGCTGATTGAACTTGCCAAAAAGAACCATGTCTCACTTCTCAGCGGACATGACAGCACATTGAAAACTGCCATGCTCATTGAGTATTCCTCTCCTGTAAGTTCCATGGCGGATCCAAATGTTCTCCCTGTCCATGCTACCGACACATTGCAGAAAATAAAGGCTCAGTTGAAGGACAGTCCAAGCAGATGTCTTCCTGTTGTGGACAATGACTACAAGGTGATCGGTATCATAAGTGAAAGTGATCTTCTCCACGAGGCTAACATCCAGGTGATTCTCGTAGACCACAATGAACCCCAGCAGGCCGTTGAAGGTATTGAAAACTATACAATCCAGGAGATCATCGACCATCACAAGATCAATACATTCTCCTCAAAGCTTCCTATCACTTTCATAAACAAATGCGTAGGCTCAACAAGCACAATCATTGCAAACATGTACCGTGAAAGCCGTGTTTCAATTCCAAAAGAAATCGCTTCGATACTTCTTTGCGGAATCCTGAGTGATACTCTCGTCCTCCAGTCGGCAACGACGACGGAATATGATGTTGATACTGCGGAATATCTTAGCAGCATCACTGATCTCGACATCAAGACGCTGGGCAACGACATCATCAAGAGTGGAAGTCATATTGGTGGACGTACGGCAGAAGAAGTCATCCATCAGGATATGAAGGAATATACGGAAGGCAAGTTCAAGTACAGTGTAAGTCAGATAGAAGTTGACAGTACGGTTGAAATCATCGAGCGCAAAAAGGAATTCCTTGAGCAGCTTGAAACTGAAAGAAAGGCAATGGGCGCACTTTACAGCGTGCTTCTCGTCACTGACATCACCGTGCTCAGTTCGATCATGCTGGTTGCAGGCGATCCGAAATTTGAGGAAGTGCTGAATTTCCCTCGCCGTGACAAACACATCTACTATATGAAAGATATTGTTTCGAGAAAGAAGCAGCTGATTCCGCTCCTGTCGGAAATTACCGCAAGAGTAGAATAGAAAGAATTACTGTTTTTTAAAGAGTTCAATAACTTCAGAAGCAGGTAATGGACGTTCATAAAGGAATCCCTGGATATAGTCCGTGCCTGCTTTTTTTACGAGAGAATCCTGGTTTTCTGTCTCTACGCCTTCAACAAGAATCTTGAGTCCGTTGTCCTTGAATGTTTTGATCAGCGAATTGACAAGGGATGTCATCTTTTCACTTTTTTCCATCATCAGGACAAAAGAGCGGTCGATTTTTATTGTGCTGAAAGGCAGTGTGATGACATTTGCAAAATTTGAAAATCCTGTTCCAAAATCATCGAGGTAGAAAATGATGCCCTCCTTTGCAAGCTGTTCCATACGCAGTCTGATGGCCTCAAAGTTTTCGATGAAAATGCTTTCCGTGATTTCCATTATTATGTTCTGTGGTTTGATGTTGTATTTCTTTATTGTATTAAGCACCGTGTCAACGATTGAAGGATTGGACATCTGGTGGACGGAAAAATTCACCGAGACGGCATTTACAGTTGATTTGTTTTCACTTATGAATCTGCATATTTTCTCAAAGGTAACCTGTCCAAGGCGTTCTATATAGCCGTAGGTTTCTGCGATGGGAATGAATTCCGCAGGAGAGATGTCTCCCAGTTCCGTGCCTTTCATGCGCGACAGGGCTTCTGAGTATTTGAATTTCTTTTCTACAATGGAATAGATCGGCTGAAAGAAAACCTGGAATTGCTTTGAATCAGCGTGAAGTTCACGGTCGAGAATCTGGCAGATTGCATGCTTCCTTTTTTCCTGTGCGACAAAAATGTCATCGCAATAGGAATATTTGATCTCCGCGCCCCTGTTCTTCATCAGAAGCTGCTGCAGGATCTCCGTAGCCTGTTCGTAAGTTTCCGCATTCTCAGGAATACATACACTGGCGGAAATCAGTTCAGGAGTCACGCGGAAATTTTCCTCGTGCTTCTGGCGTTCCATAAAGTCGTTGATGGTTTCCTTGACTTCATCAAGAGTCCTTGTGAGAACGGCAAGTTTCTTTGCCAGGCGGAATATTTTCCTTCCGTATGTCCTCGAAAGATCTTTTGTCAGGAGAAGCATCATCTTGTCTGTCTCGATCTGCTTGAAATCACGAAGGTAGGTATCGTAGTTTTCAATGGAGATGACGGTCAGGCAGTATCCATGGGATTTGTTCTTCAGAAAGTTTGGAAGCTGCTTTTCCGTAAAAGCACCTGTCGCAAAATCATGGGCGATCTGTTCAGACTGGACTCCAAAGTACATGAGGATGAGAGGGGCAAAGGATGCAAGTCCCGACATGACACTGTATGTTGAAAAAAACTGGATTGCCGTAATGCTTATGCAGATGATCGGGTAGGCAAGGAAGACTGTGAAAACTCTTCTGGAAGTAACCTTCCTGTGGATCAGTATTGTGACGATGACAGTAATAATATAGATGGAAGATGTCACGTAGGTAATGAACTTCAGGGGACCTCTTGTATATCCATTTACCGGGTCGTAATGGAAAATCCAGCCGGTTTTTACGTTCAGCAGGACAATCAGACAGTAGATCAAAAAAGGAACTGTAAGAAAGTAATGGAACTGTTTTCTATGTTTCTTGAAAGGTGATACAAAAGCATAGCAGTAGGATGCATAGGTCATCATCTGCAGTCCAATCAGCAGAAAGTAGACTTCGGCAATGAATGTGGCATAGGAAACTGAGCAGTTTGGAAAGCTTGTGATGCACTTGATCGATAGTACGTTTGTGAATGGTGCAAGAAATCCAAGGGAAGCACATAGAAAGAACCATAAGTTCCTTCTGTCTCCAAGGTAGAAAGAAGTAACCGTATTTGCGATGAGAATAAAAGCCAGAATGCAAACACATAATTCACCAAGAAGATTGTACATTCAGTTTCCTCTAATATGTTTACTTGCCGGGGCTTCCATGAAAAACTGGATTCCCTAAAAAAAAGAAATCCAGCCAGAGAATTTCAGTTTAAGAAAGAAGCCAGATGTCAGCAGTTTGAAAGGACATCAAGAAGTTTGCTCTGATAGTCCTGGATTGCGTTTATGCCTTCCGTAGCACCGCCTGTGTCACCAGCTCTAAGCTGTTCCGTGATCTTTGCGTATGCTTCATACATAGGCTTGATGGAAAGGTTTCCCATGTTTCCTTTAAGCGTATGTGCCTTCTGGATGGCTGCATCAATGTTTCCAGCTTGAATGTCAGGAATGATGTCCTTGTTTTTGTTGATTGAATCAGGCATCTTCCTGTACATCATTTCAAGAAGCTGTTTGTTTCCCATGAAGCGTCCCAAAGCTTCATCAATATCAACATCCATAGCAGCAAGAGTTTCACATAAATCCATAATACACTTCCCTTTACTTTTTTAGCTTTTCAAGCCTATACAACCATTATATAGCATAAAATGCCGGCAGACAATTTTTTTGCAATTTTTGTTCAGAATCGGGCAATGTCCAAAAATTGCTTTTTTTCAGGATACCATATATTATTCTTCCATATATAAAAGAAAATCTTAAAGGGGTAGGATAAAATGATAGAAGTGTCACACGTTTCCCGTCTTTTTGGGGAATTCCGTGCGGTAGATGACATCAGTTTTTCCATTGAAACTGGTGAAATCGTAGGCCTTCTCGGTCCTAACGGTGCGGGAAAAACTACAACAATGAGAATGATTACAGGATACCTTGATTCGTCTGCCGGTTCAATTAAGATCGACGGAACTGATGTAAGCGAAAATCCTGTACTTACAAAATCAAAAATCGGCTACATGCCAGAAAGTGCTCCGATGTACAGCGACATGATCGTTGCTGACTACCTTGAGTACGTTGCTAAAATCGAAGGTCAGGATCCAAAAACAAAACTGCCTCATCTTGCAGAAATCTGTGGGCTCAAGGAAGTTATGCACAAGAATATCGGTGAACTCAGCCGCGGCAACAAGCAGCGTGTTGGACTTGCCCATGCCTTGATGAATGATCCTGAAATACTCATTCTTGATGAGCCGACATCCGGCCTTGATCCTAACCAGGTTTCTGATGTTCGTGACCTTATCAAGAAAATCGGTGAGACAAGGACAGTCATTATTTCAACCCATATCCTCAGTGAAGTTGAAATGCTTTGCAATCGTGTAATCATTATTTCCGGCGGAAAAAAAGTTGCCGACAGTCCTACAGAAGCATTACGAGAAAGATTTGGAAATCAGTTTATGATTAAAGTTACAGTCGGCGGTGGAACTTATAAAGCTGTA
>CALELJ010000242.1 GCA_937902445.1 uncultured Treponema sp.
TTCTTTTCTAAGAACATCAGTACGGCTTTCAATGTCCTGTGTATAGGAAGATGTGGTTTCCCTGTATTTTTCAACGGCCTGGGCAGTCTGTTCCTTGACATCTTCCGTAAGGGTATTGAGCTTCTTTCTGACATCATCTTCAAGGCTGTCGGTTCTGTTCTTGATGTCCGTAGAAATTGAAAGAGCGCGGTTGTTGAGTTCCTCCAGCTTTTTTCTAATCAATGCATCTACGGAATCGGCTTTGTCCGCAAAGTTTGTATTGAGGCTTGTTGTCCTCTGTTTGATTTCAGTCTCAATCTTTGAAATTGAACTGTCAAGATTTGTGTTCGCAGCAGCAGTCTTCTGCTTGAGCTTGTCCGCAAGTTCATCAAAATTTCTATCGATGTCTTCATCTACGGAAGAAATTTTCTGCTTGAGTTTTGCATCAAGGGCTGCTGATTTTTCATTGAAAAGAACAATAAGCTTCTGGGACTTTTCCTTCATCTCAGATTCAGCCTGATCGGTGCTTGTTTCCAAAGCTTCCTTGAGGGACTTTGACTTAAGGTCATAGGCACCTTCAAGTTCCCTGTTTTTATCCTCAAAGAGGTGGATGACGGAAGACGATGTATCGTTGAACTTCTGGTCGAGTTCAAGCATTCTGTCTTCGTAGTTCTTTGTAATTTCCTTCAGGCGGCTGTCGATGGAACCAACCATGTCTGCATATTTTTCTTCAAGTCCTTTTGTAAGTCCTTCAGTCTTTGCATTGAAGTCAGACTCAAGAGCCTTTGTCCTGTCATGGAAAACAACATCAAGACTGCCTGTCTTTTCAGCAAGGGCGTTTTCAAGTTCCTCAATCCTGCTGTTAAGTTTTTCAGTGAATTCACTTGCATTTGTATCAAGGGAATAATTGATCCTGTCTGTCTTTTCCTTAACGGCATTCTCAAAGGCGGAAGTCTTTTCTTCAAAGGCTGCGGAACGTTCAGTAAAGATCCTGTCAAAGTCTTCTGTCTTCTGATTGAAATCAGTTCCCATCGCTGTAAGACGCTGGTCAAGATTCCTTTCAAGTTCGTCTGCACGGGTCGTATATTCATTTTCAATGCGGCTCAAACCATCATCGATCTTTGAATTCAAATCATTGATTTTTTCATAAACGCGGTCCTCGATTCCAGAAGTTGAATTCTCAAGATTATCCTTGAACTCGCTGATTCTTCCGGAATACTGCTCGCGCAATTCGTATGTGCTGTTGTCAAGTTCACTGCGCACATCATTGATTTTTTCGTAGATCTCATTTGACATGGCACCTGTCTCAGAGGTGAGCTTGCTTTCAATGTCGGCGATGTCATTTGTAATCCTGTCGTTGAAAAGATTGATTTTGTCCTCAACAAGGGAATCCATGGAAGTTGTGGCATTTTCAACGCGTTCAGTAAGATCCTGGATTTTTGAACCGAGAGCCTCTTCAAGTCCGCCAGTCTTTGAGTCCACGGTAGAAATGAGTTCCCCGATTCTTGAGTCGAGATTGTCCTTGAGGTTTGTATACTCATTGTCCAGAAGGGAATCAAAACCTTCAGAACGTTCCTTAAGGTCTTCTTCAAGAGATGAAATTTTCTTCTGCCAGCTTTCAGAAAGCACATTGGTGCGGGCATCGAGAAGCTGCTGCATGTTCTCTGTTTTTTCCTTGAACTTGTTCTCTACACCGGCGCTGTATTCCCTGAATGCATCGGAAAGTTCCTGGGTCTTTTCATTGAGGGCTTTCTGTGTATCTTCAATTCTCGAATCGATCATGGCAGTTATCTGCTTTGACTGAACGTTGAGTTCATTGAGACAATCATCTATGCGCTGTCTTGATTCTTCCTGGAGCTGGCTGAATGATTCATCCTCAAGCTTCTTTGCATTTTCGATAGCCGTAGAATAGGCATTGCGGATATCATCCTCAATTTTCTGCATGATGGCTTCATTCTGTCTTTTTGCAAGAGCCGTAGTCTTTTCAACTTCAACTGCCCTGTCTTCAAAGGCTTTAAGAAGATCTTCACCGATGGATTTAAGCTGTTCGGCATTTTTTGAAGAGAACCTGTTCACAATGTCTGAAACCTTGTCCTCAAGAATCTGGGCTGCCTTCTGCTGCTTGTTCAGTCTTTCATTTACTTTGTCTATAAGAATCGTCTCGTTTTTTACCGAAGCAAGGTTCTGCTCGACGGCGGCTGTCATTTCCATGAGATTCTTAAGAACAGTGTCATAGGCATTTATTTTGTTTTCAATGTTTTCAACTGCCTGAATGGGATTTTCGAAACTTTCAGTCACTTCCTTACAAAGCTGAATCTGCTGATCCATCTTGCGTATGGCGGCTTCAGTCTCAATTTCTTTTGTTTTGAGTTCGTTGACAATGAAATTCTGGGAATCTATCTGACCGTTAAAATATTCGTCAAATTCTTTTTTACGTTTGTCCGCGTAGTTTTTAACCTTCTCCATCTGGTTTTCATTCTTATCAACCTGACGAATGATAAATGAAATTACAGCTGACAATACTACCGATATAATGATTCCAACAATAAACACTTTTTATTCCCACCCAAGTTTTATTTGTTTTGTTTATTTTTATTCTAGCACGATTTTCTGCAGCTGGCGATAATTTTTGAATGATATGTCAGCTTCCTCAAGCTTTCTGTTGAACAGTTTCTTAAAGCCTGTAAGAATATATGCAGTTTTCATGCCTGCTTTTGCGGCACCTCTAACATCGTATCTGATGCTGTTTCCCACGTACAGGATTTTTTCAGCCGGAACTCCAAGCTCCTGTGAAAGAATTCCAAATGGGTAGATAGAAGGCTTAAGGGCCCCTGACTCCTCGGAACCAATGCACACATCGCATAGTTCCCTTATGCCCCAGATGTCATCTTTCTGGTCTGGAGGAAAATCCGAAAGAATTCCAATTTTAAGACCGGAATCCTTCATTGCCTTTATACATTCATAGACATGAGGAAATGGTTTGATTTTTTTGAAGAAATGACTGATGCCGTCGTAACACACATCATTGATGAGTTTTTTTGCCACAGGACTTTCAATGGAAGAAAGCTCTGCAAAAATACGTGCCTGATATTCATAAAAATCAGCAAGAGGTGCCGTTCTATGCATCTTATCGCGCGCCTTGTTGAAATAAAGATACACCCTGAAATTTTTCAGGATGTAAAGCGGCATCCTTATGAAAAGTTTCCATGACGGATAGAGAGTTCCATCGATGTCAAATGCCACAGCCTGAATATCTTTGTACATTCTTCTATTATAGAAGAAAATTCATCTAATCTCAAGCGTATAGTCAAAGGCGGCGATACCTTTGCGGCCTGCAGGATCTTCTGAAAACTTCCATTCGCTGATCTGTTTTTTGATCTCACGCTGGATGGGATCCGGCAAAAGAGAGGCAGGCCTGATTGTAATTTCACCAAAGGGCACGGAACCATCCGGCTGAACCACAAAACGAATTTCCACATTGCGTGTACTGTCCACAAGCCTTGCATTTTCTTCTGAAATGAAAATCGATGGATTTTTTGGATGCAGAAGCTGTCTTGAAGATCCATCGGACATCTGGATGGACACCGCCCCCGTCGAACTTTTAGACGATGAAATGGAGGCTCGGCTTTTTATTCCATCTGCAACGGAAGAAGAATAGGTTGTATTTTTGATGCTGCTCAATGCACTTTTGGTGCTGTCGGAAGCAGCAAGGTCCGCCTGGCTTGCAGAAGACGATGAACTTGCAGAAGAACTGGAAGACGACTGGGATGCTGCGCTTGCTGAACTTCCGCTCAGGGAGCTTTTTGCCACAACAGCCTTTTTAGCCGTAGTGGAAGCCACAGTCTGGACCGGTTCAGCGTCATCGGCGAAAAGACTTTCATCGAACTCAACCTTTTTCTTTCTGGATGAATTCTGTTCCGCCATAAGTTCCTCAACGCTCTTTTTTATCACCGGCTCATCCGCCTTTTTCTGAACAGACTTAGACTCTCCTTTAGCTTTCGAGTCGGCTTTCTTTTCAGCTGGTTTGGAAGTGCTTTTTTCCGTCCTGGCAGTTTTTTTCTCTTCCTGTTTCTTCTCTGTTTTTTTCTCCGCCTTTTTTTCAGTTTTGCTTTCACTTTTGGCAGGCTCATTCTTTTTTGCAACCTCAGACTTCTTTGTTGTTGTCTTTGGCTTGTCTTTGATCACAGGAGTACTATCAAGCTGTATGGTAATTGCTTTATATGTCTCATTTGGCTTAATCCTGATCACAAGACAAAGAATGAAAAAAATGAGAAAAATTGCTGATGTCAGGGCAAGGGAAAATTTTCTTCCCCGTTCTTCAATGTCTGTCATTTTTTACCCGTCGTACGTAGGCTTACACTGCTGAACCCGCTGAATCTTATGACATCAAAAAGAGCGACAATTTTACCGTTTGTCACCTTGCTGTCAGCAGACAAGGAAACCGGGAATTCATTTCTTGGAACATCTCCGGTGTCAAAGGCCTTAAGTTTTTTCTGAAGCTGGTCCATCGAAACCTTTTCCTCATTGAACCAAAGGGTTCCGTCTTCCTGGGCAGTAATTGTTATGCTGCTGGTTTCAACACCCTTTGACGTGGAACTTTCTGGCAGCTTTACATCGATTGCCGGAAGCACAGAAAAAGTTGTTGAAACAAGAAAGAAGAGAATGAGCTGGAATATAACATCAAGCATTGGCGAAAGGTCAACGCCACCGATGGATTTTCTTCCACTTCTCGAAGATACTTTCATAACAATCTCCCGTTACTACAGATTTTTTCCTGTAAGTCTGAACATGACTCTTGTCACTGTAAGTTCCATGCTCTTGATGCTGTGGTTCACAAGGGAATTGAAGTAGCTGTGGAAAATGATGGCCGGAATGGCTACGATAAGGCCTGCAACAGTAGTCACAAGAGCTTCACCGATGGAAGAGGCAAGCAAGGCAGGATCTCCCATGGTTCCGCCGTTACCAAGAACACCAAAAGCCTTGATGTTACCGGTAACTGTACCAAGAAGTCCTAGAAGGGTTGCGACATTTGAAATTGTGCCCAGAGCTGAAAGCAGATGCTCAAATTTTGGAACAGCAAGATCCATTTTTGTCTGTACATATTCCTTCAGATCCTGCTCGTCAAGACCACGGCAGTTTATCGCATCCTTAACGACGCCGGCACATGGAGTACCAGCATTGTTGCAGAGATTTTCAGCAACAGTAAAATCGCCCTTTGCAATCGCAGCATCAATATCATCAGAAAAACTTTCCTCACGCTTTTTTACAGTAAAGAAATAATGGAGCCTTTCAATGACAATGAAAACTACTATGAAACCACAGGCAATAATCGGAACCATAAGGATTCCGCCATTTTTTAAAATCTGAAACATAAATTACTCCTGTTATTAAAAGAAAAATTTAGCAAGGAAGGTTACACTTCCCGCTCTCACAAGATATTCTGAATCAACATATTTTCTTTCTTTGCGCGAAATAAGCTTAACGGCATCCTCAACTTCAAGAGAAAGCTTCATCACATTCTTTACGTTGCAATAGATGCTTCCCTTAAGGTTTGGACATTTGTCGCTTGAACCATCAATGGACTCAACGGCACCTGCTGAAAATCCCCATTTCTCATTTTCACTGTCATAGGAAATGGAAGTTTCAACGGTGTGCTCATATTCGTTTGAAGGAACATGCTTCCAGTGGGCACGCCAGCCACCACGCAGAGTGAAAACTCCCATTTTGAAGGAAAGACCGGCATCTGTTGTAAGCAAAGTTCTGTCAACAGGAGCGATTCCATAAAGCCCGCAGTCCTTTCGTGTAGAATAGACAGCCTCCCACACACCGTTGTCAAAGGCAGTCTTCTTGAACTCAACATTTCCATTAAGGGAAACAGTATCAAACATCGGAATGACAATTTTTGAATTCACAAACCAGTCTGAAGTTTCATCTGTCAGTGTTGTAAGCTGTGCAAACTTGTATGTTCTTTCCAATACAGAAAGTTCTTCATGCTTTGAACGAAGTCCGCCATTAAGTCCTATTACGAAATTTCTTTGTGCTTCTCCGATTTTCACACGGACTTCCGCACCTGTGCTGAAAGACGGAACTATGGATCTTCCGTCTCCAATCTTATTTCCGCCTGCGATTCCACCCTGGGCAAAAGCAGTGACAACATCATTTTCAAAACCCGTTACCAGAGCGCCGTCAACACGGAAGATTCTTTTGGTATCAACCATTTCCGGAGATCCTAAAAATGATTCAACCTGAAAGTTGCATTCAAAGGCTGCAGAAAATCCCTGCTTGTACCAGGAGAAAACAAAACCAGGATCCATATGGATCACATCAATGTCCTGTTCCTGCTTGAGGTATTTACCTTCATTATTGATTCCCGTATATCTGTTGTACCAGTAGCATTCTGATTCCGAATAGAACTCGAAACCAGTGTCCGAAAACACATGATCAAAAATAAGGCTGCCGGAAACTTTCTGGGAGTTCATGTCATAGAAACAGCTGCTTCTTTCCTGAAGGCCCGTGCCTGATCTGTCATATTTTCCGCTTACTGTGAAATCAGAAGAAATGGCCTGAAATGTTTTTTCCGCATAGAGTTTGGTTCCGTTGTCAAAATATCCCTTGCCTGCAGGATTCTTGCCATAACCGTTTCTGCTGAAATGAGAGAATTCTATTCTGAAAGGATCCGTCTCAGATGCCTTGTAAACTGAAAAGTCTCCGATAAAATCTCCCGGAAAACCACCGCCAACAAGTCCCTGGGCATAAACATTTTTGTGTTCACCGGCAAGGAAGGATGCTTCAGGTTCACCATCACCGTCTTCACCGGAAATTCTTTCTCCAGGAAGTTTTGGCATTATGTTCTTTTCCACGCCTGCGGAAGGAACCACCTTTGAGAAGTCAGGCACAGCATCTTTTCCCGCAACTACAGTATCACCGGAAACAGTAGTAGTAAGTTCAGGAAGCTGAATCTGTTCTTCCTCAGAATTCTGGGCATAGGCAGCAAGACCAAGCCATGCCATAACCAAAATCAGATATTTTTTCATATTTTACCTTTCCAAAAGTTTACCGGAACTCCTTGCATAGGAACTTTCCGGATATAGTTCGATCAAATTTTCTACAGTAGCCCTGGCATCGCCTTTTTTACCTGCGGCATCAAAAGCTTCAGCGGCACCATATAAAGCACGGGCGGCAACTTCGGCAAGACCTGCCTTTCTTGCATATTTTGCGGCCGTCAAATAGATGGAAGCGGCAGCATTGTTTTCATTTGCAAGTCTTTCCGACTGAGCAAGGATTACAGCACATCTTGCGGCATATGCACATTCATAATCCAGATTTTTCTCCTTGGACTGGATTGAAAAAAGTTTTTCGGCAAGTTCGATGGCCTCATCTTTTTTTGATTCATCAGTCCAAAGGTATTCGGCAAGTTCAGTTCCGGCAATTCTTCCATCCCTTGTTGTTGAAGCTCCTTCACTTTCATACCGTTCAGTAAGGACAACAAGCCTTGAGTCTCCTCCGGAAATAAATCTTGTCAAACGATTAATTTCTTTTTTTGCTTCCCCACGCTGATCCTCTGTCTGTGCAAGGGAAAGCATTTTCTTTGCGTAATCAGCCGCCTTAACATAGTTCTTTAAATCCGTGTATGAAGCGACGAGATTCTTGCAGCACGAATAGGCATAGGTCGACTGGGGAAAATCAAGAAGAAGGAGTTCAAACTGAAGGGCTGCCTTCTGTGGATTGTTCATTTTTCTATGGCAGTTACCGCAATAGTAAAGGGCACTTTCGCTGAACTTTCCTTTCGGAAATTTCTGGAGATATTCAGAAAATCTTGAAAGGGCAACAGAATATTTTTCCGCAGAATAGAAAATCTCACCTCTGTTGTAACAGCTTTCTTCTGCATATTCCGAATCAGGAAATTTTGAAACTATCTCTGCAAAAAGTCTGTCAGCTTCAGATGTCTTTCCGTCGCCTGAATAAAGCAAGGCAGACTGATACCGGGCACGTACTCCAAAATCAGATTTTTCCTTTACATAAGGAAGAAGAATTTCAAGGGCAGAATCCAGTTTGCCATTATCAGCATAAATTGAAGAAACTAGAAGAACGGCGTTTTCTTTTTCTGTCTGGTTGCCGGAATAAGAAACAGCTTTCTGTGCCTGAACAGCTGCCTTTTCGAATTCACCTGTGGAAAGAGCGGCATTGGCACTTACGACACATGCGTTGTAGCACAACCGGTGTGCAGGATATTTACCAATGAATGAAACCAGGTTATCGTATGCGGATTTTTTTCCAAGCCTGTACTGGCAGTATCCAAGATAGAAAAGTGCGAAATCAGCATTTCGTTTTGGTCTTGACGAAAGATATTTTGAAAAAAGTTTCTCTGCGGCATTCCAGTCCTTAAGATTGAAATTTGACAAGGCTGCGATGTAGTCACCTTCAGGCGTCGATGAAGCAAGACCGACTTTCCTTGCGGAAGAAAGATAACCGCATGAAAAAAGAAGATTTGCATAGTCTGCCTTCTCAGGACCGTTGAGATTGTTCCGGCTGTCCAGAGCTGAATAGATTGCCAGAGCCTCACC
>CALELJ010000243.1 GCA_937902445.1 uncultured Treponema sp.
TCTCCGTTGTCCATGAAGTGACGTGCGGAATCACTGAAAGCTTTTTTTGACTGCTGTGATGATGACATAAGTCTTATGGCAAGATCACGCATTTCTTCACTGGCTTCAGATTCAGTCATCGGCAAAGCTGAAGGCAATGTTGCAATCTGCTGGCATGCTTCATCACCAGGTTCCACAGGGAAGTTTCTATTATATAGAAAGCAGAACCGCTTGTAGTCATCAAAAAGTTCCGGTGAGAAAAAATCCTTCATGCGGTCAAGGAAAGCATTGAGCTTCACCAGCTGGAATTCATCATCCTGAACATAGGCATGCCAGACAAAAGGAATTCCAGAAAGACTTGCACGGCTGAAAGAATCCTCACCACGTATGAAATTGAAATCCATGGAACAGATGAAAGCATCCCACTGCTCCTGCTCAAGAGGCGGAAGTTTTGAATATCCAAATTCAATATTTCTGCCGCGGCATGCATCTTCAAAAGGCTGAACGCTGATTCCCCTGGCAAGAAAAACGTGTACTTTTTTCTCACAGAATCCTGCAAAGGAATCTATGGCATCAACGAGGAATTCAAAATTGCGCGGATAGGAAAAAACAAGAATCTTGTAGTAATCATCACTGAGCAAAATTTCCTTCTGAGCCTCATCAAGTTTTCCGGAAGCTTTCTCAAGAGAATATTTTGCATCTCCTGCACAGCGGACAAAATTCTCATCAAGAACAAGGCCACCGGTTTTGGCTGTGAACCCAGGCATGAAGATTGTCTTTCTGACTTTTGCTGAACGTGTGGCGGACTTCATCAGATGGAAATTGTCAGCCCACTCTTCTGCTGTAAGATATTCCACATCAAGAATATGTGAAGGTCCCTTAAAATCTTCAGAAAAAATAATTTCGTCAAACCATTCAGGACGGCCGCACTGAAAGCACTGCAATATGTACTGGGGTGGATTTTCAAGGAATTCCTTTGTGCACACCTGACGGTTGTTCCAGTCGAGGATTTTCCATCCGGATGAAATCTGTTCCGCCTGTGAGGAATTTATTTGTGGATTCATGAAGGCAAAGGACTCAAGATTGTCGACAACGAGACGTATTTTGAGTTCCGTAGAAATTTCTGAAAGTCTCCGGCAAAGGCGATAGACAAACCCAATGTCGCCATAATTATCAACAACAGAACAAAGAACAGTTATATCAAGCATGGAATATTTGTACCATTTTTTTGATTTTTTTTCTCCTGCACCGGTCATTTTTTTTCTTTCGCTGAAAATAATTTCTATCAGACAATCGGATTTTATTTTGCGGAGGAAAAAGCAAATGCAGATTTATTGTTTTTCACCTTTTGGATATGAAGGTTCTCTGGTTTCCGTTGAAGTTGATCTGCGACGCGGAATTCCGGCAGTGGATATTGTTGGGCTTGCGGACAGCGCGGTCAAGGAATCAAGGGAAAGAATGCGATGTGCCATAAACAATTCTGGGCTTACCTTTCCACCGGAGAGGGTTCTCATAAATCTTTCACCAGCCGACTTGAAAAAAGAAGGTGCCGGTTTTGATCTTGCCATCGCTCTTGCAGTTCTTTCAGCAAAAGAAAGACTTGAACGTGATGAAACTGCCTTTGATGTTGAAAGACTGGAAGAAGAGATTGCAGTCCAAGATGGAACTTTTGGAGCGGCAGGAGATGATTCCATTCTTGTAATGGGTGAACTTGAGCTCAATGGAAAGGTTAGGCCAGTCCGTGCAATTCACGCGGCGGTAAGCACGGCTAAGGCTTCAGGCATTTCCATGTGCATTGTTCCCGTTTCAAATGCGGAGGAAGCAAGGGAAGTTGAAGGCATGAAAGTTTTTGGTGCCGGGGACATAACGGAAGCTTTCGGCGCACTTTTCAACCCGGCGGCTTTTACAACTGCTGCAGAGTCGGGCAATTCAAAGGACAGTATTGAGGGAGCCGTTAATGTGGGTGGAATTCTTTTTCCGCCAGTAGAAGATGAAAACGATTTTAAATATGTGGCAGGCCAGGAATCCCTTGTAAGGGGACTTCAGATTGCGGCCGCCGGAGGACACAACGTCATTGCCTTTGGCCCACCGGGATGCGGTAAGACCCTTTCGATGATGAGGTTCAGTTCAATCCTGCCATGTCTGACAAAAGAGGAATCGGCAAGCGTCACCAGAATTCATTCCATTGCGGGACTGATGCGGCCGGGGCAGAATTCCGTACACAAAGTTCCTGTGCGGATGCCTCACCAGACAGCATCGGTTGAAGGTATTTGCGGTGGAGGTCCTCACTGCTACCCGGGAGAAATTTCACTGGCCCATAACGGAGTACTGTTTCTTGATGAAGCGGCAGAATTCAGGACTTCTGTCCTACAGATGCTGCGTGTTCCTTTGGAAAGCGGATCCATTACTCTTAGCCGTGCAGGCAGGTCCACGGTTTTTCCCGCAAGATTCCAGCTGCTGGTCTCAACAAATCCATGTCCATGCGGAAACTACGGATCAAGCGAAAAAATCTGCCTGTGCTCTTCCCGAGCTGTCGAACAGTACTGGCGCAAATTTTCAGGTCCCCTTCTGGACAGAATCGACATAAGGATCCAGGTGGAAAGCAACAGATTGAAGGACGGTGCGACGGGAATAAGTTCCGCGGAACTAAGGAAAAAAATTGCGGTTGCCGTCATGACACAAAGGAAAAGACAGGGAAAGAAAAACGTTCACCTTACCCCATCGGAAGTGGCTGAATTCTGCGTGCTTACGGAGGATGCAAGAACAATGCTGGACAAGGCCGCCCAACGCTACGAACTTTCACCAAGAGCCATAAGCGGCTGCATGAAGCTTTCAAGAACCATAGCCGACATGGAAGGTAAAAAGGAAATCGACGGCATTTCAATGGAAGAAGCGGTGAAATACAGGAAGCCCCAGGGTGCTATGGATGTGATGAAATAGAAGAGAATCGAAGAAGAAAAACTACTGCAGGATGCTTCGACTACGCTCAGCAATCCTGTCTGTTTGTTAAGCAATCCTGTGCAGTCCTGTGTGCTGAGCGGTCATGTGGATAAAAAAAGCTCCCCTAGAAACTAAGGGAGCTGTATACCGGATTAGAGACTTGAACTCTAACACGCTTGCGCGCAAAAGATTTTGAGTCTTTCGTGTCTACCATTCCACCAATCCGGCATGCGTAGGAATGAATATATCAGATTTTTTTTGCTTGTGCAAGAGAATCTTTTCACTTTCAGAAAAGGGTACTATATTGGATAGCATAGAATACAAATGGCTTATGGAGTCCGTCCGCAGCGTTTCACTGAGGTTTGCAGAAGAAACCGGACTGATTTTCAAAGAGGAAGAAATGGATTTTCCACATTACACAAAAACACCTGAACACATTCTGAAAACAGTATTCGGCTACGACAGTTTCAGACACATGCAGAAACAGGTAATCCAGAATGTACTTTCCGGGCGTGACACACTTGCAGTAATGCCGACTGGAGGTGGTAAATCCCTGTGCTATCAGATACCTGCCCTTCTTGGCAGCGGACTTACGGTTGTAGTATCTCCGCTCATTGCGCTTATGCAGGATCAGGTCCAGCAGCTGGAGTCCCTTGGAGTTCCGGCCGTATATCTGAACTCTTCACTTGAGTGGCCCCAGTACAAAATCTGCTGCGACAGAATACGCAAGGGCGAGATAAAGCTTCTATACGTTTCACCGGAAGGATTGAACACTGAAAGAATCCGTTCCATTCTCCACAACGCCAGTGTAAAGGTTGACTGCATAACCATCGACGAAGCCCACTGTCTTAGCGAATGGGGACATGACTTCAGACCTGATTATCTTGAGATTGCAAAGGCCCGGAAAGAATTTCCAAAGGCCGTATTCCTTGCCCTGACAGCTACAGCAACCAGACAGGTTCAAAGCGACATCGTAAAAAACCTGGACATGGACAATCCTGATATCCTCGTGGCAAGTTTCAACAGACCAAATATTTTTCTTGGAGTGGAACGCAAGGTCGATCCAATCCAGCAGGTCTATGATTTCATCGAAGATCATCTTGATGAAAGCGGAATAATCTACTGCTTCTCAAGGAAACAGGTTGATGAGGTTGCGGAAAAACTTCAAAGGAAAGGGCTCAATGTACTCAACTACCATGCAGGTCTAAGTGATGCCGTCAGGGCCAGAAACCAGAAAGCCTTCATTCAGGACAAAGCGGACATAATGGTTGCGACAGTTGCTTTCGGAATGGGGATAAACAAACCCGATGTTCGCTGGGTCATCCACTATGACATGCCAAAATCCATTGAGCAGTACTATCAGGAAATCGGAAGGGCCGGCCGTGACGGTCTGCCATCTGAAGCGCTTCTGCTCTACAGTCCTTCAGACATACGCAAGATCCGTTATTTCTTCAATGAGGCTGCGGATTCCTCAAAGGCGGAAAAACTGCTGCAGGGCATGATTCGATATGCGGAATCCACCCAGTGCAGAAGAAAGACTATGCTTTCCTATTTTGGAGAAAACCTTTCACCTGATGCGGAAAAGGAAAACAAGGAATGCTGCTGTGACTTGTGCATGATTGAAAATTCCGTGCAGAAGCCGCAGGTCAGACTCATAAAGGCAGCCGACAGGGCTGGGCAGACAAAACCGGCTGAACAGAGTTCCGGCTTTAAAAGCTTTCCAAAACCTACCAGGGACAAAACGTCCAAAATCTCAGGCCGCCCGCAGAAAAGAATTGAGATGGACGAAACCTCACAGCTCATTGCAGATGAACTCAAAAAATGGAGAAAGAAAGCCGCAGAAGAACTGAAGGTTCCGCCTTACGTGATTTTTGGTGACAGGACGATGATGGACATCGCGGAAAAGAAACCAATGTCAGAAAGACAGCTGCTCAACTGCTACGGCATCGGTGAAAGCAAGGCTGAGAAATTCGGCTATTTCATCCTGCGGATCGTCAAGGAAAACAACATCGGATAGAACTTTCTGAAAAAAAATTAAAAAAATGCAACTTTTCAAAGAAATCCGTGTCCAATATAATGAAGGTGTTCAAGACATTTTTTGAACCATACGCAAAACAAAAGGAACTTTCATTATGGAAAAGGAATTTTCACACGTTGCAGAAGTCATCATCTCAATTGTTCCAATCGTAGGAATTACATTTGCCGCAATCATCGCTTTCTTTGCCCTTCTCTGGAAGCACAGGGAAAACAAACTTAAAATCATAAACGGAACTTTCAAGGACACTGTCTTCAACCTTGCCATTTTTTCACTCTTTGCAGGCCTCTGCCTTCTTGGAGTCGGAATCGTAATCACCTGCGTATTCCTTCTGCTCAAACCAAGGTCTTTTGCAATTCTCGGTGGACTTGTTCCTCTCGCACTTGGAATCACACTTCTCATTTTTTACAAGGTCTATCCTGAAAAGAAATAAATTTTCAAAATGGGAAAACATCTTGGGAAAGAGATCGAACATCTATTTGCAAAAAAGCGTGATGCAAAACTGATTTCGGAAACTCTTGCTGGCAACAATCTATCATTCGCAAAACTAATCCAGCTGCATGAAAACAGGGTCCGTTCGATTGGGGCCAGGTTTTACGGCAATGAGTCGGACATAGATGATTTCTGTCAGAATGTTTTCCTTAAAGTTTACACGAACCTGAGGTCATTCAAAGGAAACAGCCTTTTTTCAACATGGCTTACACGAATAGCTTTTACCACTGCCATGAACGAGAAAACCAGGACAAGGCAGGCGGAACCTCTCGATGACACCATGGAAATCGTTTCACCTGATAGAACTCCAGAAGAACATCAACTGGCAAAGGAAGCTGTGGAAGCCATCAGAAATGCAGTTGCCCAGCTGCCTGAACAATATGCGGAATGCATAAATCTGTTTTTCTTCAACGGAAACAGTTACGCACAGATAAGCGAAATTACTGGAGTTCCTTTGAACACAGTAAAGTCAAATGTTTTCCGAGCAAAAAAAATTCTTGGAGAAAAGTTAAAAGATTTTGATGGAGGCATACTATGAAGAAAACCTGTGAGAATTACCTTGAGCAGTTTTACAGCCTGGACAAGCAGGAACGGATTCCTCTTGGACTTTCAATCCATCTGCTTTTCTGCAGGGAATGCAGGAGCATCGTAAGAAACCTTACAAGAACTGAGAAAATTCTTTGTGAAAAAAGCAGCCAGCCTTCACCTGAAAATTCCCAGACGGTCAGTGCAGTGCTGAAGGGAATCAAGACCACAAACCTTGAATACCATGGCCATCACGAGGAAAAAATTTCACTCCGAAAATGGGCAGTTTCCGGCTCAATTCTTTTGCTTTGTACTGTACTCATGATCCTTCTTCTGGTCATTGATGGAGAAAAAACAGTTTTCATCACCGGAACAATTTCACTTTCCGCAATCATGTGCATCTGGTGTGGTCTTTTCGTTGGAAACAACATGGACTACTTTGTAAAGATGAGCAGTAGGATAAATTCAAAGAATACAAGGCTAACCACCATGGTTTAGGACATGAAACGACAGACAATAGACCTGATGCGGAAAACCTCAGATTGAAAACGATGTTCTTGGATATTAAAGGATTTTTTCCATCAATATAAAGCGCCCCTTTCTCCAGTCCGCAAATCCTACATCGCTGTATCCAAGCTTGTGGTACATTCTCTGTGAATATGGGTTTTGGGTAAAGCAATCTAGCTTGATGGCCTTAACGTCCTGAGTCTTTACAAGGTCTTCAATTGCAAGGCAAACCTTACGGCCCAATCCCTGATTTTGAAATTCAGGGTTTACACAGAGACGGTGAATCACAATGTAATCATCTCCTGTGTAAGACCATGTACCGTTTTTATATTCTTCATCGCAATCTTTGTTAAGGGTAAAACAGGCAGCAAGTTTTCCGTCAATCTCAACAACATGAAGCTGTTCTCTTGAAGCGTCATTTTCAAAATCATTCTGGGTCGGGTAGATTTCATCCCACTGCGAAATCCCCTGCTCATCCATTTTTTTTACAGCACCCTTTACGAATTCAAAAACTTTTACACTATCTTCTTTGCTTGCTTTTCTGATTTCCATTTTTTTTCCTTTAGAGATTTATTGTCATTGCAGAAGCATTGCAGCAAAAACCTATTGCTTCATACAAGGGTCGTCCCATTTCTGTTGCATCCAGGCTGATTTCAGTCACATCGCGTGTCTTTGCTTCTTCTATCAGAAGCTCCAGCATTTTTTTTGCAAGCCCCTTGCGGCGGAAATTTTTTTTCACATACACATTCATCAAATGGGCGCGCTTTCCTGTTGGATGAGAAAAAGTCGGCATCATAGAAAGATAGCAAAGAGTGGCACAGGCAACAGGCTCTCCGTTTTCAATGCACATAACATCAGTCTGAGTTTCACCGGTACATTCAAAATTCTTCCTGCAGTTTTCAACAAAAGATTTGTCGAATACATAATTAGCGGGAAGATCATTTACTTCCTTCAGCATTTCAAGACGAATCTTCATCAATGTTTCAATGTCATTCTTAGTTGCCTTAATGATTTTCATTTTCTATATCCTTTAATGTATCATCATGCTATCAAGAATCAATGCCTCTGTTCTTTGATCAGTATTTTATTCCACGAAATTTGAAATTTCCTCTTCAAGGATTTTGAATACTTTTGCAACAACATAACCGTCTGCACCAGCATGATTCATTCGCACTGAAACGGGCATCAGTTTCCGGCCGTTTTCTTCCCGAAATTTTCCCCAGTTTACAATTGGAGTCAAATAAAGATATCCATCAGGAAGTTCAATATTCAGCGAGTCGTAGGAAATCCACGGAATACATGAAGCGTCAAACCAGTTTGGATGATTCATTGCATCAAGACCATATTCACGGGTTGCTTTTGCCTTTTCTATGTCAGCCATTGCGCCTGCATAAAACTTTTCATAATTTTCAAAGTATTCAGTATATGCAATTGTAAAAGTCTCGGTGTCGTCATGAAAAACATACTGTGTCGGATTAATTTTGTCATATTCAATTAATTCCTGCGTATCCCATTTCATTGACAGCTTATAGTCCATTCTGCTGTTAAGAGTTTTTGAAAGGAGGTACAAAAAATTAATGTAAAATTTTGTCTCCGTTTTTTTTGAATATTCATACAACTCTGTGACATCAATTGAATTTGTAATTGAAAGAGAACACTTGCAGTCTTTGCTGAAATGTTCAAAAACTCCCTTACGATAATAATTTTCAAAATCTATGACTTTGTAATTCATTTTATTTTTTTCAAGCATTTTATGTATTGTAATCTTATTCGCCGATCCACCACTCCGGAGTAATGTCTCCAAGTTTTATAATTCTCTCTGTCTCATAGTCCATAAGAATTTCAATGTCCTTGTATGTCTTTGGCATAAGTTGAACCATAAGCTCGCGGCATGCACCACAAGGAGCACCCTGTTTTCCGTTTGGGATAATAGCAACTACTTTTGTAAATTCGTTTTCTCCGTTTGTAATCATGTTGAAGATTGCGTTTCGCTCGGCACAGATTCCTAAAGTTGAGCAGGTGTCAATGCAAACACCAGTGTAGATTTTTCCACTCTTTGAAAGAATGGCTGCGGCAACTTCTCCGCCTGAAACATAATCAGAAATCTGTCTTGGATTCTGCACTGCTTTTGCAGCGTTATAAAGTTCTGTCCAAATTGCATCCATTTTGTTTTTCTCCTGTTATTTTTCCATTCCCCAAAGTTCAAAAGCTCTGTTCTTCAATTCTTCTGCATAAAGACTTACAACAGACCAGATGTCAAAATACATTACATGACAGTTGCCGATGTAGGTCTCCTTGATCAATCCTTTTTTATATGCCATGGCCTGAATTGTGTACCAGGCTTTTAATGGTGGATGTCCCGTCTCAATGAACCATTGTTCAGGCGGATAGATTTTGTTTACCGCATCACCTGGAGCATACTGTTCATTGATTTCCTTTGGAGTGTGAACTTCCATATAATGCATGGCTGTAAGCTTGTAGATATCCACTCCCAAAAGAAGTGCCTTTCCACCATTATGGATTGCATAATCAAGTCCGCCAGTCAAAGCTTCCTTTCCGTGCTTTCCCCAGCCGCTGGTACTGATCACGTCATC